>CBIHQF010000025.1:0-15262 GCA_966211665.1 uncultured Pseudomonas sp.
AGCAGGCGGAGGACGTAGGCCTTCATTCGAACGCGTACTCCAGGCTCAGCCACAGGCTGCGCTCACCGTGCTCGTATAGGCTGACGCTGCCGTCGCTTTCGACGGACGCGACCTCCTCATAGCGGTGATCGAACAGATTGCGTACCGCGCCGGTGATGCTCACGCCCGGCAGGACGTTCCGACTGGTGAGGGTGAAGTCGGCGACCGCATAGCCATCGGAATACCTTCCGGGGGTTATCAGGCTGCTGCCTACATAGCGCGCGGCGAGGCTGGCGCGCAGACGTTCGCCGGCCAGGGGCACGGAAACCTGCAGCTTGCTCGTTTGCCGGGGTGTGTTGATCAGCTCGCGCTCGCGGTTATCCCGGGCGTGTTGCCAGGTATGGCTGCCCCGCACCTGTATGCCGCGCCATTGCCATTCGGCTTCCAGTTCCGCGCCGCGGGTGTCGATCCATTCCAGGGTCGGGTCCGCGAAGCGTCCGATAGGGTCGGTGATACGGTAGTGATAAAGGGTGCCGAGCAGACGGAAATCGCCGAGGCGATGGTCGGCGACGAACTCGGTGGTGGTGACGCGCTCCGACTCGGCGTCCGGGAGCTCGTGGTCGATTTCCTCCTTGCGGCTGGCGAAACGGCTGGCGCTGCCATGGGACAGGGTCAAGGTGGTATTCGTCAGGCCGGTATAGATCAATGCGGCGCGAGGGTTGCTGTGCACCACGGTATCGCCACTGCTGTGCCGGTCGAGGCGCAGGCCCAGGTTCAGGTTCAGGTCGTGGCGCAGGGCGATCTCATCCTGGACATACAGGCTGAAGGTCCGGGCGGAATCGCTGGTTTCCTGCCTGTGGAATTCGAAACCGTCATAGTAGAGACGCTGGCGTTGCCCCTGGACATAATCGTCGCGGTACTCGCTGCCCAGTACCAGACTGTGGCCAGCGAAGGCCGTACTGCTGATCGCGGCGTCCAGATTCCACCAGCGACCATCGACGTCGCGCTCGTCGACGTACCATGCGTCCTCGATGGGTTGGCGGAAGGTGGCACGGTAGCGGTAGCTGCCATGGGCGAGGCGGAGCGAGGTGCGGAAGTCGCCATGGTCGGCATCGTGACCCAGTTTCCAGAAGCTGTTCTCATCGTGAGCATGTGTCGAGACATCGTGAGCCGGCAACAGCCCCAGTTGCTCGCGCTCGACCAATGCCCCCTCGATGCTCCAGGGACCTTGCGAAGCCTTGAGAAATAGGCGCCGGCTGTCTTGCTCATCTTCGCTGAGCATTTCGTTGTATCGCGAGTCCGGCAGGTCGGTCTGCGAGGTAGAGGCCGAGACCAGCCATTCGGCGCCGTTGTCCAGGCGCTCGCCCCAGCTGAAGCGCGCCTTGCGGTCCTGATTCGAGCCCGCCGTCACGGCTACCTGAGCGCCGTCCAGGTCGCGACCTCTGAGCGTCACCACGTTGATCACGCCGAGGAAGGCATTGTTGCCGTATAGCGCCGCTCCCGGCCCCGGCGCGTATTCGACCCGCTCGATCAGCTCGGTGTCGAGCAAGCCGTCATCGCCGAGATAGATCTGGTTGTAGAAGCTGTCGGCCACCGGCTGGCCGTCGATGCGCAGCATCAGCCGCCCGGCATACTCGCCGGGCGCCCCGTAGCCGCGTCCGCCGGGAAAGTAGTAGCCGCCGTCGAAGCCGATATTCAGGCCGCGCATGTTGTTCAGGATTTCGGCGAGCGTGCGGTAGCCGTAGCGGCGGATTTCCTCGGCGGTGACCACCGAGACGGCGGAAGGGGCGTCGGTCAGCTGCTGGGCGAACCGGGCCGCGCCGACCACGTCGGTTTCCAGCAGTTGTTCGAAGGGGACGTCGGTCAGATCCCCGGCCACCGACGCCTGTGACAGCGACCAGAAGCCCAATGCGCAGAGGCACCGCCAGATGCCCGGCAGGATGCGCAGGGTTGGCGGCTGGGCGGTAGCGTGTGATGGCATGATCGGGGCGGGACTCACTCGGCCTTGGCAGTGAAGCCGTTTGTATTCGGACCGGGCCTGCTGCAAGGGAGGCCGATGGCTACGGTACTTGCCCTGGTTTGGCGGGTCCCTGCCATGGGGCTAATTGATCGCAAAGTGCCTCTTTCTCGAGCGCGACGCTATCGGCTTAGACCGATATTTGGGTAGGGGATTGGCTGGGCCGAGTAGGGGGAAGCCTATTTATTTCATGCAGTCGCTTCGCCTTCGTCTATCTGTTCGCCACGAAGCTGGCGAGTTTGAGCAGGCGGGCGCTGAAGTCGAGGCGCGCGCGCCGCGCCGCCGCCAAATTGACGTCGAAGACGATGCGTTGGCCCTGTTTGCGCATCTCGATCATGACGCCGCGGTCGGCAAAGCCGGTCGCATCGGTGATGGTCAGGACCGGCAACGAGCCAAGCCGCAGGATCAGCGAGTCGAGCGTCTTGCGATTGTGTTCGTCGACATAGAGCAGTTGGCAGCCGCCGAGCGGCTCGCCGGGCATGATCCAGCGCATGGCGATCGGCAGGCCGTTCTGCACACGCTTGCCTTCCAGGCGTTCCAGTTCGGCGTCCAGGGGCGTGGTGCCGAGTACGCAGAGTTGGAAGTCGGCGTCGGGCAGGTTGGGCCACTGGGCGAAGAGGGCGAAGTTGTAGAGGTAGGCGGCCTTCATGGCGCGTTCGTCCACCGGTTCGTTGGCATGGGCTGGCAGACCCGGCAGGCACAGGCTGGCCAGGGCGAGCAGGCGGAGGACGTAGGCCTTCATTCGAACGCGTACTCCAGGCTCAGCCACAGACTGCGCTCGCCGTAGTCGGGCAGGTCGCCGCCGTCCTCTGGCGCGAAGGCCGAGGCCTCCTGGTAGCGACGGTCGAACAGATTGCGTATCGCGCCGGTGACGCTCACCCCAGGCACGAGATCCCGGCTGGTCAGGGTTAAATCGGCGATCGCGTAGCCATCGCCGCGTATCCCCGGGGCGACCAGGCGGCTGCCCACGTAGCGGCTGGCGAGGCTCGCGCGCAGGCGCTCGCCGACCAGGGGCACGGAGATTTGCAGCTTGCTCAGATGACGCGGGGCGTTGATCAGTTCACGGCCGAGGTTGTCCTCGGCACGTTGCCAGGCGTGGCTGCCGCGTACCTGCAGGCCGCGCCATTGCCACTCGGCTTCGAGTTCCGCGCCGCGGCTGTCGATCCACTCCAGGGTGGGATCGGCGAAGCGCTTGATCGGGTCGTCGATGCGGTAGCGGTAGAGGGTAGCAAGCAGGCGAAAATCGCCGAGGCGATGGTCGGCGACGAACTCGGTGGTGGTGACGCGCTCCGACTCGGCGTCCGGCACTTCGAAGATGCTGTCCTCGTTGAAGGTCTCCTCGTTGCGGCTGGCGAAACGGCTGGCTTTACCGTGGGACAGGGTCAGCGTGGTATTGGTCAGACCGGTGTAGAGCAGGGCGGCGCGCGGGTTGCTGCGCACCGCCGTGTTTTCGCTGCTGTGTCGGTCGAGGCGCAGACCCAGGTTCAGGCTCAGGTCATGGCGCAGGGCGATCTCGTCCTGGGCGTAGAGGCTGAAGGTCCGGGCGGAGCCGTTGCTTTGGTAATAGTCATGCTCGTCGCGGCGGGGGAAGTAGCGGTGCCTGCGCTGGTCCTGCAGGTAGTCGTCGCGATACTCGCTGCCCAGCACCAGACGATGGCCGTCGATCGCCGAGCTGCTGATGGCGGCGTCGAGGTTCCACCAGCGACCGTCGGCCCTAAGGTCCTCGGTGTATACGCGGCCATCGTCAATGGGCTCGCGGTAGGCGTCGCGGAAGCGGTAGCTGCCATGGGCGAGGCGTACGGAGGTGCTGAAACTGCCGTGGTCGGCGTCGTGGCCAAGCTTCCAGAAACTGCTCTGGTCGGAGAAATCCTCGTAGGTGCCGTAGGCGGGAGTCAGTTCCAGCTGCTTGCGTTCGGCGAATGCCCCCTCGATGCTCCAGGGACCCTGCGAGCCCTTGAGAAACAGGCGCTGGCTTTCCTGGTTGTCCTTCAGAAGGACCCCGTCGATCGGGAAGTCCGGGAGGTCGGCCTGGGATGTCGAGACCGAGACCAGCCATTCGGCTCCGTTGTCCAGACGCTTGCCCCAGCTCGCGCGCACTTTGCGATCCCGGTTCGAGCCGGCTGTCGCGGCGACCTCGGCGCCGTCCAGATCGCGGCCTCTGAGCGTTACCACGTTGATCACGCCGAGGAAGGCGTTGTTGCCATACAGCGCCGCTCCCGGCCCCGGCGCGTACTCGACCCGCTCGATCAGCTCGGTATCGAGCAAGCCGTCCTCGCCGAGGTAGATCTGGTTGAACACGCTGTCGGCGACCGGCTGGCCGTCGATCCGCAGCATCAGCCTCCCGGCATACTCGCGAGGCAGCCCGTAGCCGCGTCCGCCGGGAAAGTAGTAGGCGCCGTCGAAGCCGATATTCAGGCCGCGCATGTTGCTCAAGATTTCGGCGAGCGTGCGGTAGCCGTAGCGGCGGATTTCCTCGGCGGTGACCACCGAGACGGCGGAGGGGGCGTCGGTCAGCTGCTGGGAGAACTGGGCCGCGCCGACGACCTCGGTTTCCAGCAACTGCTCGAAGGGAACGCTGGTCAGATCCTCGGCGGCCGTCACCTGTGACAACAGCCATAAGCCCGACATGCCGAGGCATCGATAGACATGCTGCAGACGGTGCCGGATTGGCTGCGGGTCGGCGTTGTGTGATGGCATGATCTGGATCTGACTCGCTTGGCCGTGGCACTGAAGTCGTTGCGTTCGGACCAACCATGCTTCAGAGGTGACTGAGGTCTATGCTGCTTGCCCTTTTGCCGCTGACTGGCGGGAACTTGTCGCTGCGCGGCTGGTCGCTCCGGCAGGATCGCAAAATGCCTCTTTCCCGCGTGCGGCACCATCGGCATAGGCCGATATTGGGGTAGGGGGCTGGTGTCATCGCGTAGGGGTCGCCTGATATGTGTCAGGCGACCCTGCGAGGGGCTCGGAGCAGTGCTGGCGCTGCGATGCCCCGATCAAACCCTGAACTGGCCCAGTAGACGATTCAGTTCGTCGGCCAGCTGCCGCAAATTCTGGCTGGCGGCGCTGGTGCGCTCGGAGGCCTGGGCGTTGTCTTGTGCAAGGCCCGCAGCCTGGGTGACGTTCCGGTTGATATCCTCGACCACATGGGTCTGTTGCAGGGTGGCGCTGGCGATGGAGGCATTCAGGGTCGTCAGGTTACGCAAGGACTGGCTGATCTGATCGAGGCTTTGGCTGGCCAGGTCGGCCTGCTCGATGGTCAGTTGCGATCCCTGCCTGCTTTCGTCGATCACCTTGACGGCGGCCTCCGAGTTATTTTGCAGGTTTTCGATCATGCCTTTGATTTCGGTGGTGGATTGCTGGGTGCGCTGAGCCAGCATGCGCACTTCGTCGGCCACCACGGCGAAACCCCGGCCCTGTTCGCCCGCCCGCGCCGCTTCGATGGCGGCATTGAGGGCCAGCAGGTTGGTCTGCTCGGCGATGGCGCGAATCACTTCCAGCACGCTGCCGATCCGCGTGCTTTCCTCGGCGAGGGTGCGAATGACCTCGACCGCCTGCTCGATGGTGCCGGACAGTTGCCCGACCTGCTGCGAGCAACTGCCGATGCTGGCCTGGCCCTGGCGGGCGCGCTCGTCGGCACTGTGCACTTCGCTGGCGGCATGTTCGGCATTCTTCGCCACATCCTGGACGCTGTATGTGACCTCGTTGATGGCGGTGGCCACCAGATCCATTTGCTGGGACTGCTGCTGGCTATGTCCCTGGCCTTCGCTGGCGATGCCGCCCAGTGCCGCGGATGCCTGGTCGAGTGCTTTGGCGGCTTGCAGCGACTGGCCGATCACATGGCGCAGTTTCTCGGTGAAACCGTTGAAATGGCCTGCCAGAGCAGCCAGCTCATCATGCCCCTGGGCATTCAGTTGGCGGGTGAGATCGCCTTCGCCGTTGGCGATGTCGGCCATGGCCCGCACCGCCTCGTTCAACGGCCGGGTAATGCTGCGGCTGATGAATATCAGCAAGCCGCCCATCGACAGGCCTATGCCCAGGAGTATGCCGATGGCTTTCCAGATTTGTGCCCGGAAGTCGGCTTGTACGTCGTCGATGTAGGTGCCCGAGCCGAGTACCCATCCCCATGGTTGGAAGAGTTCGACATAGGAGACCTTGTCCACCGGCTCGCTGGCGCCGGGTTTGGGCCAGCGGTAGGCGACCAGGCCGCCGCCCTGGCTCTTGGCCACCGCGACCATATCCAGGAACAGCGCTTTACCGTCCGGGTCCCTGAAGCCAGAGATGTCCTGGCCGTCCAGCTTGGGATTGGTCGGATGCATCAGCATCCTGGGCGCGAGATCGTTGATCCATAAGTAGTTATCGCCGTCGTAGCGCAGCCCGCGGACCATCGCGAGCGCTTGCTTCTGTGCCTCTTCGCGGTTCAGCGTGCCGGCGCTCTCCAAACCGTTGTAGTGCCTGAGGATACCCATGGTGGCTTCGACCACTTCCCGGGTTTTACCCGCCTTGCCGGCGTATTGCTCGATATAGATCTGGCGCAACATTAAGATGCCGAGGGTGACGAGCATGAGCATGGTGATCAGCAGGACCAGCCATAGCCGGCGACTAATGGGCATATTGCGGAGGTTTTTCATGTGACTGTGCGGGTCTCGAGTGGTGGTGGGGAAGGCGCGCGCGGGCCTGTCGGTCTTGCGCCGCGCGGGGTGTCATAAGGGGCGCGTGAGGGGCGCGTCGTCGCGGAGGATCACGGCAGAGATCGCAGCAGATCTGCGAAGTCCTCCTCCGGCATGGGCCTGCCATACAGATAACCCTGCGCGCTGTGGCAGCCGTAGCGTTTCAGAAAGGTTTCCTGGGCCCGCTCTTCGACGCCTTCGGCGATCAGCTCCAGGCGCAGGGTGTGGGCCATCGAGATGATCGCTTTGACCAGTTCGGCATTGTCGTGGTCATGGCCGATATCGCGGATGAACGAGCGGTCTATCTTCAGGGTTCTCACCGGAAAGCGATTCAGATAACCGAGCGCCGAATAGCCGGTGCCGAAGTCGTCGATGGCGATGGTGAGGCCCATGGCGCACAGCTGTTCGAGGGTTTCGCGCACGGTGATGCTGTTGTCCAGCAGCAGCCCTTCGGTGATCTCCAGTTCCAGCCATTCGGGTTTGCAGCCGGTGCTTCGCAGGACGGCGCCGATAGAGGCGAGCAGGTCGTTCATCTTGAACTGCCGGGGCGATAGATTGACGGCGATTTTCAACGCTGGGTAGCGGTTACCGCGGTTCCACGCGGCGGCGCAGCGGCAGGCGTTGTACAGCACCCATTCGCCGATATCGACGATCAGCCCGATTTCTTCGGCGATGGCGATGAATTTATCCGGCGGCACCTGGCCGTGCTCGGGGTGGTTCCAGCGCAGCAGGGCTTCGGCGCCGATCATACGTCCGCTGCCCAGGTCGATCTGCGGTTGGTAATGCAGCGCCAGTTCGCCGTTGCGTTGCGCGCGGCGCAGGCAGGCGGCGAGGGCCAGGCGCTCGGTGGTCTGTTCCGTGAGTTTGGGCGAGTAGCGCTGGGCATTGTTGCGTCCTTGCTCCTTGGCGTGGTACATGGCCGCGTCGGCGTACTGCAACAGTTCGCTGATGCTGCTGGCGTCGCCCGGGTAGCTGGACAACCCGATGCTGCCGGAGACGAAGAGTTCCCGCCCCTGGATCGGGTAGATTCCGCCTATGCTCCGCAGCAGTTTGTCGGCCAGTGCCTGCAGGCTGCTGCCCATCGTGATCTGCGGCAGGATCAGGGCGAATTCGTCGCCGCCCAGGCGTGCGACCGTGTCGCTTTTGCGCACGGCGTGTTGCAGGCGCTTGGCGATCTTGCGCAACAATTCATCGCCGATGCCATGGCCCAGGGTGTCGTTGATCACCTTGAAATTGTCCAGGTCGAGAATCGCCACCGCCACCTGACGGCCGCTGTGGCGGGCCTGGTTCAGCGCTTGCTGCAAACGCTCGCCGAACAGTTCCCGATTGGGCAGCTCGGTGAGCGGGTCGTAGAACGCCAGGCTGTGCAGGCGCTGCTGGTAGGCCTTGAGTTCGCTGATGTCCTGGGCGGTGCCGAGCATCTGCTGGGGGCTGCCGTCTTCGCCGTACTCGATGCGTACTTGGGATTGCAGATGCCGCGGCTGCCGGTCGATCTCGATGCGGTAGTCCAGTTGCAATGCGCCGGTACGCAGGGCCAGGGCCTGTTCGATGGTGCCGATGACCCGGCAGCGGTCTTCGTCCGTGATTAGAGCGAACACCTCTTTCGGTCGCGGGGTCCAGCCACGGGGTTTGCCGAGTATGCGGCACAGCTCCGCCGACAGCTGTAGGGTGCCGTGCCGATAGTCCAGTTGCCAATGGCCGAGGCGGGCCAGGGCCTCGGCCTGTTCGAGGCGCCGCTCGGTGGCCTTGAGGGCGGAGATGTCGCGGGCGATGGTGAGCACGCTGGCGACCCGACCATGCTGGTCGAATTCAGGTACGCCCTGGATATCCTGGATGATCTGCTCGCCGTTGCTCTTGGTCCAGGTGGCCTCCATCGTGTCGGGTTGAGCACTATGCACGACGGCCATGATGCGGTCGTGATAGCGCGTCGCCATATCTGCCGGCAGGGCACTTTTACTAATGATGGTGGTGCCCAGAACCTCGCTGCGCGAAATACCGTACAAACGCTCGTAGGCGGGGTTGATATAGGAACGCCGTCCTACGCTGTCATAGCGCACGATGACGTCCGGCGAGTTTTCCGCCAGGGTGCGGAATTCCTGTTCGCGGATTCTCAGGTCCTGCTCGGCGCGGCGCAGTTCGGTGATATCGCGGCCCACGGCCAGTACGCTGACCACCCCGCCGTCGGCCGCACGCTCCGGCACAATGCGGATATGGCTGATCAGCAATCGGTCGTCGGCTGCGCGCCAGGCCAGCTCGTACTCCCCTGCCTGGCCGCTGTGCAGCACTTCGAGCAGTTTGGCTTCGTAGGCGAGCATTTCGGCGGCGTTGGACGAATGGCTGGGCTTTTTGCCGAGCAGGGCCGACACCGGCACCCCGGCCATGTGCGCGAAGGCGGGATTGGCATAGGTGCGCAGGCAGTCGCGGTCATAGCGCGCGATGGTGTCCGGGGTGTGCTCGGCGAGGGTGCGGAATGCCAGGGTGTCGCTCTGCAGTTGCTGCTCGTAGCGCTTGCTCGCGCTGATGTCGCGGGCGATGTGCAGGAAGCGCGCGATATGGCCCGCCGCATCGCGCAGCGGGATCAGGCTGTGCAGGAAATGGCGATGACCGATCGCCAGGTCGAGCATGCACTCGGCGTTGAGCGGTTTGCCGCTGGCGATGCAGATGTGGCTGTCGTCGACGACCAGACGCGCCATGGCCGTGGGCAGTAATTCGTCCACATAGCGGTCGAGCAGTTCGTGTCTGGCCAGGCCGAGCAGCCATTGGAAAGCCGGATTGATTTCATCGATGCGCAGCCGCTGGTCTTCGCCGAGCCGGTACATCGCTTGGCAATCGGTGCTGCATTCGAATGCCTCGCGGTACAGGCCGAGACAGCTGGCCGTCGGCCCGCCGCGCGGGTGGCCATCGAGCGGGCAGGGGAAATGAAGTTTATCGGTCATATGTCGTCACCACATTTCGCCGTATCGGGGATTGCTCTGGTGGATCGATTGGGCGCCTGTGCGGCATGCCCTTCGGGGGTGGGTCATGCTTTGCTCCGGTTGGCCATGCTGGCGAGAATCGCCATGGGAATCTCGCCGAGCGGCAGCATCCGTTCCACCGCGCCCCGCTTGAGCGCCTCCTTGGGCATGCCGTAGACCACGCAGCTGTCCTCGTCCTGGCCCAGGGTGTGGGCGCCCGCCTCGCGCATTTCCTTCAGGCCGCGCGCGCCGTCGTCGCCCATGCCGGTCATGATGATGCCCAGGGCGTTGGCGCCGGCGGTACGGGCGACGGAGCGGAACAGCACGTCCACCGAGGGGCGATGGCGGCTGACCGGCGGGCCGTCGCGGATTTCCACCTGGTACTGGGCGCCGCTGCGGGTCAGCAGCATGTGCCGACCGCCGCGGGCGATCAGCGCGCGGCCCGGCATCACCCGGTCGCCGTGGCATGCCTCGCGCACCTCGATCTGGCACAGCCGATTCAGGCGCTCGGCGAAGGCGGCGGTGAAGCGTTCCGGCATGTGCTGGACGATGACCAGCCCCGGACACACCCGCGGCAGGCGGGTGAGTACCGCCTCCAGCGCCTGGGTGCCGCCGGTGGAGGTGCCGATCGCCACCAGCGTCTCGGTGGTCTGCGCCATGGCCTGGCTGGCCATTGGCAGGATCGCATCGGCCGACAGCTTGGCGGTGGCCAGCGCGGTGCTGGAAGAAGGCGCCAGGCGGCGCAGGTTGGCCCGTGCCGCGCTCTGGATCGCCTGGACCAGCTCGCCGGCGGCATTGTGGAGGAACTGCTTGAGGCCCAGTTTGGGCTTGCAGACCACCCCGACCGCGCCTTCCGCCAGCGCCTGCAGGGTGGTCTGCGCGCCGGCTTCGGTGAGAGTGGAACAGATCACCACCGGGGTCGGGCGCTCGGCCATCAGCTTCTTCAGGAAGGTGATGCCGTCCATGCGCGGCATTTCCACGTCCAGGATCAGCACGTCGGGCCACTGGCGCTGCATCTTGTCCAGGGCGAACAAGGGGTCGGCGGCGACCCCGATCACCTCGATCCCCGGGTGCTCGGCGAGCATGGCCGAGAGCACCTGGCGGACCACGGCGGAGTCGTCGACGACCATCACCTTGATCGGCGTCATGCGCGTTTGTCCTGGCGCATATCCGGTGTGGGCGGGATGTGCTTGAGCGAAACCTGGCCGCTCCACAGGTCGAAGATCAGGTTGCGATGGCCGACGCCCTCGACATGGGCGCCATGGCAGCTCAAGCCATGGGCCTGGAGCAGTTGCTTGGCGGCTTCGACGTTCTTCTTGCCCACGTGATTGTCCTTTTGTCTGCCGATGGCGGGGAACATATTGCCGCCACCGAACAGCTGAATACGAAACTCCCTGGGCGGGATGCCGTGGCTGCGGGCTTCGCGCAGCATCAATTCGATGGCTTCGTCGCCATAGCGGCCGTCCAGCTGGCCGGTCGGCGGCTGCGGTCGGGTCGGCAGCATGAAATGGCACATGCCGCCGACCAGCAGCCCTGGGTGCCAACTCACCAGCGACACGCAGGAGCCCAGCAGGGTGCGGATGCGTGTGTGACGGTCGCCGAAATACAGTTCTCCCGGTTGCAGGAAAATCTCGACGATGCCGGCGGGTTTACGCATGGGGCTTCCGATAGATCGAAGGCGTGACGACTTTCAGCTCGTCCGATACGCCATTGAGGCTTTCCGAATGGCTGACGATGAAATAACCGCCCGGCTTGAGCAGCGGCAGCAGGCGCCGCACCACCTGACGCTTGGTTTCGAGGTCGAAATAGATCATCACATTGCGCAGGAATATCACCTCGAACTCGCCCAGGTCGGGCAATGGCGCGTTCAGGTTGATCTGCTCGAAGCGCATGCGCTTGCGCAGCGCCGGGTCGATCAGCAGGCTGCCGGCATGCTCGCCGACGCCCTTGAGGCAATACCTGATCAACAGCCCGCGCGGAATATTCCCGGCGTCGGCCATGGGGTACAGGCCGGCGCGGGCCTTTTCCAGCACCCGCGTGCTGAGGTCCGAGGCGAGCAGCTCCCAGGGCCGGTTGCCGAGGGTTTCGGCCAGGGTCATGGCGATGCTGTAAGGCTCCTCGCCGGTGGAGCAGGCGCCGCTCCAGATGCGTAACGTGGCGCGACCGTCCAACTCCGGCAGGATGCGCTCGCGCAGGAAATCGAAATGCTTGGGCTCGCGGAAGAAGTAGGTCTCGTTGGTGGTCAGCAGATCCACCGCCACTTGCAGCTCCGCACGCTCGCGCATCAGCAGGCGGAAGTAGTCGCCATAGCTGGGCAGGCCGCATTGGCGGATGCGCTTGGCCAGGCGGCCGCTGACCAGCGGCTTCTTGGCCTCGGACATGCTGATCCCGGCGATCTCGAAGATCATGCCGCGGAACTGCTGGAATTCCTTATCGGAGAGCACCAGGTTATTCATCGTGTGGGGTTCGGCAGGCGTTTCATGATGTGCTGGCGCCCCGTCAAACGATGAAATGTCTGACCATGCCATTCAGCTCGCCGGCCAGGCCGGCGAGTTCCCGGCTGGAAGCCTGGGTCTGATTGGCGCCGGCCGAAGTCTGCGCGGAAACGTCGCGGATGTTCAGCAAGTTGCTGTCCACCTCGCGGGCCACGTAGGACTGCTCTTCGGTAGCGCTGGCAATGCTCAGGTTGCGTTCGTTGATCTGCGCGATGGCTTCGGCGATGGCGTTGAGTGCGGTGCCCGCGGTGCGGGCGACTTCCAGGGTGTCGCGGGTTTTACCGTTGCTGTTGTACATGGCGCTGAGGGCATCCTGGCTACCTTGCTGCACCGTACCGATGATGGTTTCGATCTGCTTGGTCGAGTCCTGGGTTCTTTGCGCCAAGGCCCGCACCTCGTCCGCCACCACGGCGAAGCCGCGGCCGCTTTCGCCAGCCCTGGCCGCTTCGATCGCGGCATTCAACGCCAGCAGGTTGGTTTGCTCGGCGATGCCGCGAATCACGTCCAGTACCGAGCCGATATCGCCTATCTGGCCCGCCAGGGATTGCAGGGCGCCCGCGGTGTGCTCGATCTCGCCGGCCAGCGACTCGATGGCGCTTACCGTCCGGGTGACGCTCTCCTGGCCCTGGCGCGAGCGCTCGTTGGCCGCTTGGGAAACCTCCGAGGCCGAGACGGCATTGCGCGCCACTTCCTCGATCGCGGTGGTCAGTTCGGTGACGGCGGTGGCCGCCTGGTCGAGTTCGCCGCTCTGCCGGTGCAGGCCTTGGGTGGCTTCCGTGGTTACCGCGCTCAACTCCCCGGCGGTCGAGGCCAGGCGCTCGGCGGAACCGACGATCTGCCGAACGGTGCCGCGCAGGCCTTGCTGCATGTGCTGCAGGGCCATCAGCAAGCGGGCCGGCTCATCCGCGCCGAGCACTTCGATCGGCTGGCTCAGGTCGCCCTCGGCGATCCGCTCGGCGGCCTCCAGGGCGACATTCAGTTGCTTGAGCAACCTGAGCAGCATCCAGGTGGCCAGGCCGCCACCGGCCAGCAGCAGAATCAACAGAGCCGTGCTGATCAGAATGATGTCGTTGCGGTCGCTGTTGTGGCGCGCCGTCAGCGCCTCGTCGAGCGCCTTCAATGCCGGCTGGTTGAGGGCGAACAGGGCGTCGATGGTCTCGGTATAGGCGGCGAAGTAGTCGTCGGCCGGGTAACCCGGTTCGCTGGCCGCGATCAGTTGCGTATCGGTCAGCTTCAGCGCGCGTTCGATTCGCGGGCGCAATGCCGCGAGCGGAGCATCCAGCACGGCCTTCAACGCCGGGTCGGCGTTGCCGACCTTGGTGAAGGCGCCCGCCATCTTGTCGAAGCCGTTCAGCGTCTGGGCGGCCAGGCTGCTCAGGGCGGCACGTTGTTCGGGCTGGATGCGCCCTTGCGCCAGGTGCAGGGCGCCGCTCCCGCGCAACTGGCCGAGCAGTTCGCTGACCTGCGGCAATTCGACCAGCGCACCGTTGATCAGGTAGTAGGTCTCGAAGACTGGATCCAGCGACAGTTCGTAGTGGCCGAGCAGCGTATCTTCGATCTGCATGCAGGCCGCGATCAGCTCGGAGTGGCGCGCCATGCTCTGGGGGCCGTCGATCGCCGTCAGCTCGACCTGAGTGACCAGTGTGCGCCATTGTCTGTGCGCCTGGCGCAGGGCGTCCGCAATAGCGGAGCTGGCCTGCGACTCGCTGAATACCCGTGCGGTTCGTTCGAACGCATGTTCCACCTCGGCCTGCTTGCTCTGGCGGGCCTCCAGCAGCGTCTGATCGCCACCCAGCACGGCGGCCGCCAAACCGCGATGCTGCTGGGTCAGTCGAACTACTTGGAGCAGCTCTTGTACGGGCTGCAGACCGCGCGCTTCCTGGGTCGCCTGGCGGTCATGAGCCAGGGTGCCGAGGATGTACAGCGCGGTCGGTACGGCGATCAGGGTCAGGGCCAGTAGGCCCAGCAAGATGAACTTGCCGGATAAGGAAAGACGATCGAGCGCTTTCATAGGTGGCCTCCCGCCGCACTGTCGGGGCATTGGCGGGCCGTTCCGAATGGGTCGGTATCTAGCTTGTGCATCTGGTACGAAATGGCGCCTGACGGTAGCGACAATGGGTTGTCGACGAGCGGGGTCAGGTGTGGGCGGTTGTTCATACGGGGTGGTTCTCTTGTCTCGCCGGGTGCAGTGCGAGTTCGTTGGTCGAAGATTCCCTGCTTATACCGAGTACAGTGACGGCACGGTCGTCGAGCATGAGGGTGCGTTGAGTGAAGGGCGCGCGGATCCGGCTGCCGGAAGCCGTAGGTGATTCGATCTGCATCGGCGGCAGCTCCAGCACGTCGCCGACGCTATCGACCACCGCGCCGATCAATTGCAAACGTTCGCCGCTGGGTACTTCCAGGATGACGATGCGCGAGTTGCGGTCGAGTTCGATGGGCTGCCCACCGAAGCGTGCGCCGAGGTCGATCACCGGTATCAGGGCATCTTGCAGCCTGATCGCCTTGCGGATCTTCGGCGGCATGCTCGGTTCGGCGACCAGCTGAACGGCGTCGACGACGCCGTGGACGTGCCGGATGCTTATCGCGAACTGTTCGTCGCCGAGGCTGAATCCCAGGTAATGGCTGTTTTGTGCCGGGCCGTCCGGGCCCACGGCGTTACGCTTCAGGGCCTGTTCCTCATCCCGCATGCGGTGGGTGAGTTCGCTCAGCTTGGCTACCTTGGCGGTGAGCTGGGCGATGGCTTCGGCACGCACGCCGCCAGGTTCGCTGGCGAGCGGTGGCGGTCCGGCCCGGGAAGCCGATTCGTCGAGCGGATCGAGTTGCCCGGCGATAACCGCTGCCGCCGTGCTGGAGGCTGGCGCCTGTATGATCTTGTGCAGCGTCGTGGCGATGCCGTTGAGTTGCTCGATGGATTCGCGCATGAGACGCGTCGGGTCTTCGGGCGCGGCGTCATCCGGCGCGGCATTGATGCGTGAGGCGCGCAGTTGATGGAGAACCAGGATGATCAGCAGCACGATGCTCGCCGCCGCGGCCAGCAGCAACAGCATGTAGCTGCCGCCGAAAGGCCCTTTGTCCGTAAGGCTCGCGAGCGGCTCCGGCAGCAGGCCGCTCGCGGATGCCAGTAGCGGGGGCAGTTCAATGCTCATTTCC
>CBIHQF010000026.1:0-14948 GCA_966211665.1 uncultured Pseudomonas sp.
CAAGGCCCTTTGCCTGATCATTCTGGCGCTGGATATCTGGGCCATTCTCAACGTGGTCAAAAGCAATAGCGACGTCGGTAAGAAGGTGCTGTGGGTATTGTTGATCGTGTTCTTGCCGGTTCTGGGGCTGATCGTCTGGGCTCTGATCGGGCCGCGCGGCAATTTGAGGAGCTGACCGGCAAGGCTTGCTAGAGCTCAAGCTCCGCTTGTCGCGGCAATTGCGCGCCTTCGAGTTGCAGCAACAAGGCCTTGCGCGTGAGGCCGCCGGCATAGCCGGTTAGGCTGCCGTCGCGGCCGATGACCCGATGGCAGGGGATGATCACGGCAATCGGGTTGGCGCCATTGGCGGCGCCCACCGCACGCATGGCGCTGGGCCGGCCGATCTGTGCGGCCAGGGCGCTGTAACTGCTGGTCTGACCGAACGGAACGGTCAACAGCGCTTGCCACACGGCCTGTTGGAAGGCCGTGCCCCGAGGTGCCAGGCGCAGGTCGAAGGTTTGGCGCCGGCCGGCGAAGTAAGCATCCAGTTGCCGGCAGGCTTCGTCCAGTTCGGCGTCTGCATTGCGCCAAGCCGGGTCGAGGCGCCAGGGTTTGCCGTCGATATCCATCGACACCTGCTGTAACCCCGTGTGATCGCCGACCAGCAGCAGGCGCCCGAGCGGGCTGTCGTGATAGCGGTAATGCACCTGGATCTCCTGTCGAGTCGGCATCTGGCATGCCGCCCATTCTAGCCTTATTCGAGCACCTTCCAGACTTCACGGGCGTATTCGGCAATGGTGCGGTCGGAGGAAAACCAACCTGCCCGCGCGGTGTTCAGCACCGCCGAGCGCCACCATAATTCCGGTGTGCGCCAATAGGTCGCGACGCGGCGATGGGTCTGCCAATAAGCATCGAAATCGGCGCAGACGAAGTAAGTGTCGTGGGCGATCAGCTCGTCCACCAGCGCCCTGTAGCGGTTAGGGTCCTCGGGGGAGAATACGCCGTTGCGAATCGAATGCAGCACTTCATGCAGGCGCGGCGAGGCTTCGACGATGGCGTTGGCGTTGTAGGCGCCGGCACGTTTGCGTGCCTGCACCTGAGCGGCGGTCATGCCGAAGATGAACATGTGCTCGGCGCCGATCAACTCGGCCATTTCCACATTGGCGCCGTCCAGGGTGCCGATGGTCAGCGCGCCGTTGAGGGCGAATTTCATGTTGCTGGTGCCCGAGGCTTCCAGCCCGGCGGTGGAGATCTGCTCGGAGAGGTCGGCGGCGGGAATGATGGTTTCCGCAAGACTGACGTTGTAGTTGGGCAGGAACACCACTTTCAGTCGGTCGCGCACGGTCGGATCGACGTTCACGGTGCGGGCGATGTCGTTGGCCAGTTTGATGATCAGCTTGGCCTGGTGATAGCTGGCGGCCGCTTTGCCGGCGAATATCTTCACCCGCGGCACCCAGTCGACGGTGGGTTCGTCGCGCATCGCCTGATACAGCGCCACCGTGTGCAGCAGGTTGAGCAACTGGCGTTTGTATTCGTGGATGCGCTTGATCTGCACGTCGAACAATGCCGCGGGGTCGAGGCCGATGTTCAGACGTTCGTCGACCCAGCGCACCAGCGCACGTTTTTTCAGCTGCCGTTGCTCGGCGAAGCGCTTGCGGAAGGCCGGGTTGTCGGCATAGGTCTCGACGGTGCGCAACAGGTGTTGCGGGTCGTCGAGCAACTCCTCGCCGACGTGTTCGACCAGCAGGGCGGTGAGCTCGGGGTTGGCCTGGTAGAGCCAGCGGCGGAAGGTAATGCCGTTGGTCTTGTTGTTGATGCGCTCGGGGTAAAGCGAATGAAGGTGGGCGAAAACGGTTTTGCGCATCAAGTCGGTGTGCAATCCGGACACCCCGTTGATGCTGTGCGAGCCGAGAAACGCCAGGTTACCCATGCGCACCCGGCGGCCGTTGTCTTCCTCGATCAACGAGACCGAGCGCAGCAATTCGAAGTCATGGATGTCGCGCGCCCGCAGCGCATCGATGTGGTAGGCGTTGATCAGGTAAATGATCTGCATATGCCGCGGCAGCAAGCGTTCCATCAGGCCTACCGACCAGGTTTCCAAGGCTTCCGGCAGCAGTGTGTGGTTGGTGTAGGACAGGGTCGCGACCGTGATTTCCCAGGCCTTGTCCCAGGGCTGGTCGTGTACATCGACCAGTAGGCGCATTAGCTCGGCGACGGCGATCGCCGGGTGCGTATCGTTGAGCTGGATGGCCGCGTACTCGGGCAAGCTGACCACATCGCCGTGCTGGTTGAGATGACGGCGCAGCAGGTCCTGCAGCGAAGCGGCGACGAAGAAGTACTCCTGACGCAGGCGCAATTCCTGGCCGGCCTCGGTGCTGTCGGCCGGGTACAGCACCCGCGAAATGCGCTCGGCACGCGCCTCCTCGGCCACCGCGCCGATATGATCGCCGGCATTGAAGCGTTCCAGATGGAAGTCGCTTTCGGCACGGGCGCGCCACAGGCGCAGGGTGTTGACGCCGGCACCGCGCCAGCCGGCGATGGGCGTGTCGTAGGCGATGGCGCGGATGCCCTCGGCCCAGTTCCAATATTGCTTTGGCTCGTTGCGGGTCGCCGGCGAGGCCGCAACGCCGCCGCCGAAACCGATCAGGTAGCTGACTTCGGGCCGCTCGAATTCCCAGGGGTTGCCGAAATCCAGCCATATTTCGGTCTGCTCGAGTTGCCAGCCATCGACTATCGATTGGCGGAACAGGCCATGTTCGTAACGAATACCGTAGCCGTGGGCGGCCAGCCCCAGCGTCGCCATGCTTTCCATAAAGCAGGCGGCCAAGCGTCCGAGGCCGCCGTTACCCAAGGCGGCATCGGCTTCCAGGCCGCGGATGCGATCGAGGTCCACGCCCAGTTCGTCCATTGCCGCCCGCGCCACATCCTGTATGCCGAGGTTGCACAGGTTGTCGAATAGCAGGCGGCCGATGAGAAACTCCAGGGACAAGTAATAGACGCGCTTTTTGTCTTCGCGGTAAATCTTGCGTGTGTGATCCATCCATTTCTCGACCAGACGATCGCGGGTGGCCAGGGCAATCGCCTCGAACCAGTCGTGGTCGAAGGCGTGCTCGGGGTCCTTGCCCACGGCGTAGGTCAGCTTTGCCAGGACAGTGGCGCGAAAGGCGGCGACTTCGCCGGCATCGACGGTTGGGGTGGGCTCCTCGGACATTTACGGCATCCTTAGCAGGTGGTGGGGCACAGGACAACAAAGGCTCCTTAGCGTTGTGACCCCCCGCATTGCTTCAGGGTTCGCCTATACGTTTATCTACCCGGCTCTTATGCCTGATCCGCATGATGGCGGATCAGTTGCTATGCCAAAGATGCACCGCGGCATAGGCGCGCCAAGGCCGCCAAGCTTCGGCGCGGGCGCCGAGCTGTTTGGCGCTGATGCCGCCTGCGCCCCAGAGCGGCGACTTGAGCAAACCCAGGTCGCTGGTGGGAAACGCATCGGCCTCGCCGAAGGCGCGCAGGGCGATGTATTGCGCCGTCCAGGGGCCGATACCGGGCAGGGCGCAAAGGCGTTCGACCAACGCCTGGCTGCCTTCGTCGATATCCAGACGCAAGGCGCCGCTGGCGATCTGCGCGGCGAAGTGCTGCAGGCATTGGACCCGCTTGCCCGGCATGCCGATGCCTTCCAGGTTGGCGCCGGCAATCGCTGCGGGGCTGGGGAACAGGCGTCGGGGCGCCAGCGGGTCGGGATCGGCCAGGGGTTCGCCGAGGCGATTGACCAGGCGTGCGCTGATGGTGACCGCGGCTTTCACCGTTATCTGCTGACCGACGATGGCGCGCACCGCCTGTTCGAACGGGTCGAAGGCGGTGGGCAGGCGCAGGTTCGGCTGGCGCGCGAACGAGGCGCCCAGGTGCGGGTCGTCGATGAAATGCGCGGCAATGCGCAGTGGCTCGGCATCGAGGTCGAACATGCGCCGCACCCGCTGAATCAGCGCCGGCAAACAGGCATTGGCGGAGCGGCTGTGGCGCAGCAGCAGGGCGTCCTGCGCTTCCATGGGCTGCACGCTGAACCAGCCGCTGACACCGTCGAGCCGAAAGCTGCGGCAGTAGCCGTCGGCGCTCAGCCGTTCCACGTCCGTCAGGGCGCGCAGGGCGAAATGGTCATGGAATTGCTGCCAGCGCCAGGGCGGTCGATAGGCGAGCAGGATGGGTGGGGAGCTGTGCATGGCTGGACGATAGCCTGCGCGCGTGATCTTGTCAGGACGAAACTGACTTTCAAAGTGCAGCGAGCAGACGAGGTGCGGTGGGATTCATGCAAAGAGTTGTGTTTTTCGTAGGCAAAACAGCCGCGATGGCGCTAGTCTGCAAATGACGGTTCTGGGTTTTTCATTCTGTAATGGCCCACCGGCAACCAGTCCTGATTTCAGGCCTGGCCTACATCAAGCAGTTCCTTGCTTGATTCTCGGGCGGCGCAGTTGCTGTGTGCCGCGACACCGCCGAGGCAGTGGCGGTTGCAATGGGAACACGATCAAGGGGTCACTCGGGACGCCGGTCGCTACCGGTCATGCAGTTCGCTCTCAGTGGCCCATCAGTTCATCCATCGCCTGAGGAGGTCACTTCATGAGCACAGCCTTGCACGATGATGTCAGTAATGGGGTTCTACGGCGGATGAAGGAAGGCGGTTTCGACTTTGCCAGCGTTCATCCAATCGAGTTCTACGCCATTTTTCCCGATGAGGAACGGGCTCGTATGGCGACCAGAAATTTTCGTGGCGAATCCTTGCATGCCCTGGTGACCGAGCGCGATGACGGCGCCTGGCATCTGCAAGTGAGTAAAGTGATGTATGCCACCCACGCCGGCATTGGCGATTTCGAGCACGACATGGCGTCGGTGGTGGTTCCGCTCGGCGGCACGCTCGATGGCTGGGGCGTGACCCAGGAGGTCAAGGGCCAACGGCCTTGAAACCACTGCGGTAAGTAACAGACATCGACCAGCTACGGCTGGTCGATGCGTTTATAGCCCCCTCGATTCATGCAAACCGATTCTCGATCGTGCGCTGAGCTAGCGCACGCCGCTGCAGCAGGCGCTGCGCTGTTCGCTGATTTCCTTCGATTCGACCATCCGCAGCAACTCACGCAGGCCGGCGCACCATTGCTGGCGGATGCCCTCGAAGTAGGCGTCGCCTTCCTGAATCCGAAACCCCGCCGGCAGCTCCAGGCTGTCGGCTCGGTACACCAGCAGATCCAGCGGCATGCCCACCGACAGGTTGCTGGCCGAGCTTCCGGCGCCGCCCGGCGACTACTGGGAGTAAGCGGGCAGGCCCTCAGCGCGATTCGCTCGACGCGGCGCGACGGTCCGCATTGCTTGAAGTCGTTTGCGGAATGCCGGCCACTTGCAATTTGGGAAAAGCGCCGCCGATAAATTCCACGCTGCGAGTCGGGAAGGCGAATTGCACCTGCAGGTCGCGCATGCCCTGCAGCAGCGCCAGATTGATTTCCTGCTGAATGTCCATGTACTTGTTGTAGTCCGAACTCAACACGAAATAGACCACCTCGAATGTCAGCTGGTACTCGTCGAATGCCTGAAAATGCGCGCGGTCGAAGCGCGTGTCCGGTACCGCTGCGATGATCCGTGCGACCAAACCGCTGACCTCGCGGACTTTCTCGGTCGGGGTGTCATAGGTGATGCCGAACTTGAACAGAATCCGGCGATTTTCCATGCGCTTGTAGTTGTGCAGCGTCTGGTGCAGCAGGTCGGCGTTCGAGCAGACGACCTGTTCGCCGCTGAGGCTGCGGATGCGCGTGGTTTTCAAACCGATATGTTCGATGGAGCCGGCAATGTTGCCGAACACCACGAAATCGCCGATCTCGAACGGTTTGTCGACGCCGATCGACAACGAGGCGAACAGGTCGCTGAGCAGTGTTTGCACCGCCAGCGCCACGGCGATACCGCCGACCCCGAGGCTGGCGACCAGGGCGGTGATATCCACGCCGAGGTTGGCCAGAATCGACAGCAGCATTACCGACCAGACGACGATGCGCAGCATGATCGCGATGATGGTCGTGGTCACCGGGTTACGCGTCGTGCCGTCGGCATGCACCACCGGGGTGGCGGCCCACAAGCGTATGCCGATTTCCAGCCACAGGGCGATCTGCAAGGCCAGGGCGATGAACCAGCCATGGCTCAGGGTGCTTTCCCATTGCGCGGGCAGGTCGACCAATTTCAGGGCAATGAGCAGGGAAAGGGCCAGGAGCAGGAAGCGGCTGGTTTGCCGGAAGATTTCCGCGAGCAGTCTGTAGCGCAACTCGCGCTGCTTTTCCGCCCAGGCGGCGACATGCTTGCTCAGGCGGCTGACCAGGGTGCGCAAAATGACGAAGAGCGTCAGGCTGACCGCCATGACGATCGCGATACTCAGCCAAAGGGTTTGGTTGAACCAGAAGTCCCAATCCTGCATGGGCTTTATGACCTCCTATGCAAATAAGCCGAGCGGCGCGACTGCGCCGCTAATTTCTTCGGTAGAGACTGAGGGCGATAGTTCAGCCCGCGTGCGTTTGCCTGGCTTCAAAGAGCCGCGTCGGGCTGTTTGCGCGTCGCCATGTGTTGCAGGTAACCGAGCAGTTGCCGCAGCTCGGCCTCGCTCAGCACCGTCTCGTTGAAGCCGGGCATTTTGCCTTGCGGCCAGCGCCGCAGGTTTTGCGGGTCGCGGATATAGGCGGCGAGGAAGCCTTCGGCAAAATACTCGGTCGGGTTATGCGGGATGTTCAGGTCCGGGCCGAACGCCGAGTCGCCCGCCGCGTTCAGCCGATGACAGGCCATGCAGTGTTTCTGATACAGGGCGAAACCCGCCTGGACATCGGCACTGGCATCGGCAGCGGGCAGCAGCGCGGGGAAACGCTCGGCAACCGGCGCCAGCTTGCGGATGGTCGCGACCTGATAGGGCCATTGCTCCGGGCCGAGCTGGCTGGCCTCGGGGTTCTGCCAAACCAGGTAGAAGGGCCCCGCGCTGGGTTTGCCGGCGGCCAAGGGTGGCCAGGGTTGGGCCGGATCTTCGATCGCCAACCAGGCTTGTGCGCCGTTCTGGGCCAGCAATAAGGCGGCCGGCAATTCGGCGGCGAAACCGTCCAGGGCCACCGCTTGCAAATGATCGCCTGGCTGTACGCCGGTGAGCAGGGCGGCCAGTGGTACCGCGCGATAGCGCATGGCGCGTTTATAGCTGACGTCTTCGGCGATTTCGATTTGCCGCGCCTGCGGATGAGCCAGCAACTCGGCGCTTTGCCACTTGCGGCTTGCCGGGCCGATATCCAGCTCGAATTCGGCGGCCTGCGCCGTGACGCTGAGGTGCGACAGCAGGGCCGATAGCATTAGCGTTGCGAATATTTTCAAGGTTACTGCTCCATTGGCGCTTGTCGGTGTTATCGAAGCGATAGTGCCCTGGTAGGAAACGGGCCGCCCGATGCTGCCCGATCACTGCCTGGGCTTCAATGTCGCCGCCCGCAAACGCAGTTGCCAAACGCAAGCATGGCAAAACGATCGAGGCGGAAGGGCAAGGAGGGAGGGGGCGCAATCGCCCGCACCGCATTACCGCTCAAGCACGGTAATGCAGCAGCGGGGCATGGGTGTTTAGCTGACCAGTCGGGTCAAGTTGGGAACGATCAAAATCAACGTAGTGGCAAACAGGATAAGACTCGCTTGCCGGATCTTTGGCTGTCTGAACATGGCTACCTGCCTATTCTTCTTGTCGGTGTGGCGGCATCCGCCGCTCACATGGCTCTCAACTATTGCGTCGAGACCTGGCTGAAGCCGTCCCGGCAAAACCCGGCGATGGCTTATTTTTCTTTCTTCCCGCTATTTCTATTACGTCTGCCTTAGTAACTCTAGGGTGGCGATACCCAGTGGATAGAAGTCTTGGTAGTTAGATATCGATGGTTTGAAGCGGCTGGTTATGAGAGTGGCGGGATTTGCCCACGCGGCCCCGCGCTAGACGGGCCGCGCATTATTAGACCGTTCGTCTGAGCTGAGCGGTCAATAGCCCTGAGCACTTCGGTCATTGAGACGGGTATGCCTGGGCGTATGTAATGCCGACAGGTTGCTGGCGCATCTGCGGCGCGAACGGGTTGTGCACTGTTCCCTCGAGCCCCGTGTGTCGGTAATGACAACAGGCGCACTCGCGGAGATGCGCCCCTCCAGCGATGTACGAGGACGCCATGACCGAAGCATTTATTTACGATGCGCTGCGCACGCCCCGAGGCAAAGGCAAGAAGGACGGCGCGCTGTACAGCGTCAAACCGGTCGATCTGGTCGCCGGCTTGCTCAAGGCACTGCAAGCACGCAATGACCTGGACACCAGCCAGGTCGACGATATCGTGCTCGGCTGCGTGACCCCGGTGGGCGATCAGGGCGCCGATATCGCCAAGACCGCGGCCATGGTCGCCGACTGGGATGTCAGCGTTTCCGGCGTGCAGCTCAACCGTTTCTGCGCCTCCGGCCTGGAGGCGGTCAATATCGGGGCGATGAAGGTGCGTTCCGGTTTCGAGGACCTGGTGGTGGTCGGCGGCGTCGAGTCCATGTCGCGCGTGCCCATGGGCTCCGACGGCGGCGCCTGGGTGATGGACCCAGCGACCAATATGCACACCCACTTCACGCCCCAGGGTATCGGCGCCGATCTGATCGCCACTCTGGAAGGTTTCAGCCGCGCCGATGTCGACGCCTATGCCTTGCGCTCGCAGCAGAAAGCCGCCCGCGCCAGCGCCGATGGCTCATTCAAGAAATCCTTGGTTCCGGTGACCGACCAGAACGGCATCGTACTGCTCGATCACGACGAATTCATTCGCGGCGATTCCACCTTGGACGGTTTGGGCAAGCTCAAGCCGAGCTTCGAAACCATGGGCCAGATGGGCTTCGACGGCACCGCGCTGCGGGTCTACAGCCATGTCGAGCGGATCGACCATGTGCACACCCCCGGCAATAGCTCGGGGATAGTCGACGGCGCGGCCTTGATGCTGATCGGCAGCGCCGCCAAGGGCAAGGAGCTGGGTTTGAAACCCCGGGCGCGGATCGTCGCCACCGCGGTGACCGGAACCGACCCGACCATCATGCTCACCGGTCCCGCGCCGGCCACGCGCAAAGCGCTGGCCAAGGCCGGGCTGGATGTCGCCGACATCGATCTGTTCGAAGTCAACGAAGCCTTCGCTTCGGTGGTGATGAAGTTCATGAAGGACATGGGTGTGGCCGAGGACAAGGTCAACGTCAACGGCGGCTCCATCGCCATGGGCCACCCGCTGGGCGCCACCGGCTGCGCGATCCTCGGCACCTTGCTCGACGAGTTGGAGAAGCGCCAGTTGCGTTACGGCCTGGCCACGCTCTGCGTCGGCGGTGGGATGGGTATCGCCACCATCATCGAGCGAATCTGAACCGGCTTTTGTAGGAGCCAGCTTGCTGGCGATCGCGAGCAAGCTCGCTCCTACAGGTCAGGCGGCACAAGAATTCACGGGAACAAAAGAAATGACTGACGCCATCCGTTACGAAAAAGGCCGGGACGATATCGTCGTTCTGACCATGGACATGCCCGGCCAGAGTGCCAATACCATGAACGCGGTGTACCGCGAGGCCATGGGCAATATCGTCGAGCGCCTGGAGCACGAGAAGGATTCGATTGCCGGGGTGATCGTCACCTCGGCGAAAAAAACCTTCTTCGCCGGCGGCGACCTTAACGAGCTGATCAAGGTCACCAAAGCCGACGCCAAGCCGTTCTACGAGATGATCCTGAAGATCAAAGGCCAGCTGCGGCGCCTGGAGACCCTGGGCAAGCCGGTGGTGGCGGCGATCAACGGCGCCGCCCTGGGTGGCGGTTGGGAGATCGCCCTGGCTTGCCATCACCGTATCGCCCTCGACAGCTCCAGCGTGCAGCTCGGCCTGCCGGAAGTGACCCTCGGCCTGTTGCCGGGCGGCGGCGGGGTGGTGCGCATGGTGCGCCTGCTCGGCCTGGAAAAAGCCCTGCCGTACCTGGCCGAGGGCAAAAAGGTGCGCCCGGCCGCGGCGCTCAAGGCCGGGTTGATCCATGAACTGGCCAGCGATAAATACGATCTGCTGGCCAAGGCGCGCGCCTGGATCGCCGCCAATCCCGCGCCGAAACAGCCGTGGGACGAAGCCGGCTACAAGATCCCCGGCGGCACGCCGGCAAGCCCCAATGTCGCACAAATGCTGGCGATCGCCCCCAGCGTGCTGCGCGACAAGACCAAAGGTTGCTTCCCCGCGCCGGAGAAGATCATCTGCGCCGCGGTCGAGGGCGCCCAGGTCGATTTCGACACCGCGCAGCTGATCGAGGCCCGCTACTTCACCGAGCTGACCACCGGGCAGGTGGCGAAGAACATGATCGGCACCTTCTGGTTCCAGCTCAACGAGATCAACGCCGGCGGCTCGCGGCCCCAGGGCTTCGCGCCTTACGTGACCAAGAAAGTCGGTGTGCTCGGCGCCGGCATGATGGGCGCGGGCATCGCCTATGTTTCCGCCGTGGCGGGGATGGAGGTGGTGCTCAAGGACGTCTCCATCGAAGCGGCCGAGAAGGGTAAGAGCTACTCGGCCAACCTGCTGGAGAAGAAAGTCGGCCGTGGCCAAATGAGCGTGGAAAAACGCGATTCCATCCTGGCGCGGATCACCGCCACCGATAAGGAGGCCGACTTCGAGGGTTGCGATCTGGTGATCGAAGCGGTGTTCGAAGACCGCGACCTCAAGGCCAGGGTCACCGCGGCCGCCGAACGCACCGCCGCGAGCGATGCGTTGATCGCCTCCAACACCTCGACACTGCCGATCACCGGCCTGGCCGCCGCGGTGCGCAATCAGGACAGGTTCATCGGCCTGCACTTCTTCAGTCCGGTGGACAAGATGCCGCTGGTGGAGATCATCCGCGGCGCGCGCACCAGCGACGAAAGCCTGGCGCGTGGCTTCGACTACGTGATGCAGATAAAGAAGACCCCGATCGTGGTCGAGGATAGCCGCGGCTTCTTCACCTCGCGGGTGTTCGGCACCTTCACCAACGAAGGCATCGCCATGCTCGGCGAAGGCATCAGCGCGGCGATGATCGAAACCGAGGCGCGCAAGGCCGGCATGCCGGTGGGGCCCCTGGCGATCAGCGACGAAGTGTCGCTGAGCTTGATGAGCCATATTCGCCAACAGACCAACAAGGACCTGACTGCCGAGGGCAAGCCGATCCCCGAGCACCCGGCATTCGCGGTGATCGATCTGATGCTGAACGAGTACAAACGGCCGGGCAAAGCGGCTGGCGGCGGCTTCTACGAGTACCCACAGGCGGGTAAGAAGCATTTGTGGCCCGACCTCAAGGCGAGTTTCGAGAAGCCCGATGCACAGATATCCCAGGAGGACGTGCGCGACCGTATCCTGTTCATCCAGGCCATAGAAACCGTGCGCTGCCTGGAGGAGGGCGTGTTGAAGTCGGTCGCCGACGCCAATATCGGTTCTATCTTCGGCATCGGCTTTGCCGCCTGGACCGGCGGCGCGCTGCAGTTCATCAACCAATACGGCATCCGGGACTTCGTCGCCCGCGCTCGCTACCTGACCGAGCAATATGGCGAACGCTTCGAGCCGCCGGCGTTGCTGCGGGACAAGGCAGCCAAGGGCGAAACCTTCTGATCGCAAGTTCGCGCTGCACGGAACCGGCTCCCACGAGCCGGTTTTTTATTGCCCGCGGTATTTACCCGCACCCCCTGGGCCAATCGCTGTCCATCGTTCTGGGAGGGCAGCGTGGGAGAACCGCCATGAATATATTGCTGTTGCCGTTATTGCTGTTGGCTGGACCCTTGACGAGCGTAGCCCAGGGCGATGAGGTGGAAGGGTTGACGACTATCGAGCGGGAGCGCGGGGATGCGGCAGCGGAGCGTTTCGACGAAGAGGTGGAGGACGAACCGAGGGACGCACCAGCCCTCGACCCGGATGGCGACTCGATGGATATCGATCCGCTGCCGCCACTGATCTCGCCGGGTTCTCCGACAATCGCGCCTACCCCGTCTGCGGTTCCCGCGCCGCGTCTACCGGGCGAGTCCGAGCGCGACACCCCGAGCAGCGGCAGTTGATCCGGGCCTGAGCCGATGCCGAGCAGCGAGCAAACGAGGCGCGCCGTCGATCGCCAGCGTTGGCGTTTGCTGCGTCAAACCGAGGCGTGGCTGGAGGCGCCGATGGTGGCGCTCGGCTTCATCTGGTTGGCACTGCTGGTCGTCGAATTGGTGCGCGGCGCTTCGCCGTCCCTGTCATTGATCGGTCGCGGTATCTGGCTGATTTTTATCGCCGATTTTCTACTGCGCTTCAGCCTGGCGCCGCAGAAGCGCACCTACCTGAAGCGCAACCTGCTGACCCTGCTCGCACTGCTGCTACCGGCCCTGCGTACCCTGCGCGTGTTGCGCATGGCCCGTATCCTGCGCGCCAGCCGAGGTTTGAATCTGCTGCGCATCCTCACCTCGATCAATCGCGGGATGAAAGCCCTACGCCGCACCATGCATAGACGCGGTTTCGGCTATGTGGTGGCGCTGACGGTACTGGTGATCCTCGTCGGCGCCGCCGGCATCTATGCCTTCGAGGGCGGTCGGCCGGGTTTCGCCAGCTACGGCGAGTCGCTCTGGTGGACGGCCATGTTGATCACCAGCCTTGGCTCGGAAGCTTGGCCGCGTACGCCGGAAGGGCGGCTGCTGTGTTTCCTGCTCGGCCTCTATGGCTTTGCCGTGTTCGGCTATCTGACGGCGACTCTGGCTTCCTTCTTCGTCGACCGCGATGCGGCGGACAAGCAATCGGCCATCGCCGGGCAGGCTTCTATCGAGGCGCTACGCGCGGAGATTCGCCAATTGCATGAAGAAATCCGGCGTCAGGCACCGCCGCGCTAACCGTCAAGCGACCTGACACCAGCCGTTGCGCACGCAGAGCTCGTGATGAATGGCCAGACGCTCGCTTTGCCGGGTCGGCATCGGCAGGCTCAATAAAGCCCCGTCGTCGAGGTGGATGGCCAGTTCCGATTCGAAAAACAGGCCGTTGTCGTCGAGGGTCACGTAGGTGATGCCATAGCCGTTCAGCGGCGGGGCGGCGGCAGTACTCATGGTCGGGCTCCGGGTTGGCGTTGATCGTGTCGCATCATTGCCGAGCCATCCGAACGCTGGAAGTGAATGGCCTTTATGGTGAATATTGAGCCGGCTGATAGGCAGCTCTGCCGGTGCATCGCCGTCTATGCTACAAAGTGCGGGCCCGCTCCGTTTGTTTATTCAGGACCCCTCATGTCGCTACGCATTTGTATTCTCGAAACCGATATCCTGCGCCCCGAGTTGATCGAGCAGTACCAGAGTTACGGCCATATGTTCGAGCGGCTGTTCGCTCGGCAGCCGATTGCGGCGAGCTTCGAGGTATTCAATGTGGTGGAGGGCAATTATCCGCCGGACGAACGGCGCTACGACGCCTACCTGGTAACCGGCAGCAAGGCCGATTCCTTCGGCCCCGAACCCTGGATTCAAACGCTCAGGCTCTACTTGCTGGAACGTTACCGGCATGGCGACAAGATTCTCGGTATCTGTTTCGGCCATCAATTGCTGGCGTTGCTATTCGGCGGTCACGCCGAGCGCGCCGAGCGCGGCTGGGGAGTGGGCATACACCGTTACGAGGTCAAGCACCAACCGACCTGGATGATGCCGCCGCTCGAAGAGTTGACCCTGCTGATCAGCCATCAGGATCAGGTCACCAAATTACCCGAGAACGCCACTTTGCTGGCCTCCAGCGAGTTCTGTCCGATCGCCGCCTACTGCATCGGCGATCAGGTGCTGTGCTTCCAGGGCCACCCGGAATTCATCCACGACTACTCCAGGGCTCTGTTGGAAATCCGCCAGCAACATATCGGCGAACCGGCCTACACCCAAGGTATGAGTAGCTTGGAACACGAGCATCAGGGGCACACGGTTGCGGAGTGGATGATGCGCTTCGTCGCCCACGGGCGTGACGGGCTGGACGACTGATCAGAGCCAGCCGTAATGCTTGAAGCTGACGTACAAGCCGACGCACCCAGTGGCGATAACACCAAGGACGCCGAAGTAGCCGAATTGCCATGTCAGCTCCGGCATATTCTCGAAATTCATCCCGTAAATCCCCGCTACCGCAGTGGGGAAGGCAAGGATCGCCGCCCAGGCGGCGAACTTGCGCTGGGTGATGCTCTGCCGCGAAGACTCCAGCAATAGGCCGATCTCGATGGCGTGGTCGGCCATTTCGCGCAAGGCGGCCAAGTCTTCGAGCAGACGGTTCACATGGATCGCCACGTCGCGAAAGTACGGGCGCATGTGTTTATCGATAAACGGGAAGTCCAGGCTTTGCAGCTCTTGACAGATTTCCGCCAGCGGGCCGATGTAACGACGCAGGCGTAGCAGGTCGCGTCGTAGGCATTGGATGCGCTCCACATCGGCCTGGGCCAGCGTGCGCTTGAACGCCACCCGCTCGATTTCTTCCAACTCTTCGTAATAGTCGTCCATCAAGGGGCGGTAATTCTCGATGACGAAGTTGAGCAGGGCATAGAGCACGAAATCTTCGCCGTGTTCGAGCAACAGCGGCCGCGCTTCGCAACGTTGGCGGACCTGCGAATAAGGCGCCGATTCGCCGTAACGCGCGCTGATGACGTAGCCCGTGCCGGCGAATAGCTGGGTTTCGATGAACTCCAGCTCGCCACCGACCAAAACCGGTGAATAGAGCACCAGAAACAGCGCGTCGCCGAAGGTCTCCAGCTTGGGCCGGGTATGCCGCTGCAAGGCATCCTCCAGGGCCAGCTCATGCAGGCTGTACTGGCGCTGCAGATTGGTCAGCTCCTCGGCGCCGGGGTCGTGCAGGCCGATCCAGACGAAGTGCCCCGGCTTTTTCGACCACGACAGTCCCTCGTCGAGCGTGATATCGGTGACTTTCTTGCCTTTGTAATAGACAGCGGCGGCAACGACTTGACCCATTTCGAC
>CBIHQF010000027.1:0-14865 GCA_966211665.1 uncultured Pseudomonas sp.
CACTGTGTTGCCGAACTGCATGGCGCCGCTGATCGTGCAGGCCACCTTGAGTTTTTCCTCGGCGATCCTCGATGCCGCCGCTCTGGGCTTTCTCGGCCTCGGCGTACAACCGCCGACGCCCGAGTGGGGCACCATGCTGGCCTCGGCGCGCGACTACATCGAGCGCGCCTGGTGGGTGGTGTCGCTGCCCGGCCTGACCATTCTGCTCAGCGTGCTGGCGATCAACCTGATGGGCGACGGGCTGCGCGACGCGCTCGACCCGAAACTCAAGAATGCCGTGTGAGGATGCCCGAATGAAACTGACTGCTTTTGTAGGATGGGTTGAGCGCAGCGATACCCATCGCGGTGATCGGCTGGCAATGATGGGTATCGCTGCGCTCCACCCATCCTACGCTCAGCCCCAGGAGCACCACGCATGAGCCTGCTCGACATCAACAACCTCAGCGTGCGCTTCGGCGACGCCAACGCCGTGCCGGTGGTCGATGGCCTCGACCTGCATGTCGACAAGGGCGAAGTGCTGGCCATCGTCGGCGAGTCCGGCTCCGGTAAATCGGTGACCATGATGGCGCTGATGGGCCTGATCGACGCGCCCGGCATCGTTAGCGCCGATAGCCTGCGTTTCGACGGCACCGATATGCTGCGCCTGAAAGGCCGACAGCGCCGGCATATCGTCGGCAAGGACCTGTCGATGGTCTTCCAGGACCCGATGACCGCGCTCAACCCCAGCTACACCGTCGGTTTCCAGATCGAAGAAGTGCTGCGCCAGCACCTCGGCCTCAAGGGCAAAGCCGCCCGCCAGCGCGCCCTGGAGCTGCTCGAACGGGTGGAAATCCCGGCCGCCGCCAGCCGCCTCGACGCCTATCCGCATCAGCTCTCCGGCGGCATGAGCCAGCGCGTGGCGATTGCCATGGCGATCGCCGCCGAGCCCAAACTGCTGATCGCCGACGAGCCGACCACCGCTCTCGATGTGACCATCCAGTCCCAGATCATGGAGTTGCTGCTGAATTTGCAACGCGAGCAGAACATGGGCCTGGTGTTGATCACCCACGACCTCGCCGTGGTCGCCGAAACCGCCCAGCGCGTCTGTGTGATGTACGCCGGCCAAGCGGTGGAAATCGGCAGCGTGCCGCAATTGTTCGACGCCCCGACCCATCCCTATACCGAGGCGCTGCTCAAGGCCGTTCCTGAGCAAAACTGGGGCGAACACAGCCAGGGCGAACACCGCCTGGCCACCCTGCCCGGCATCGTTCCCGGCCGTTACGACCGGCCCCAGGGCTGTCTGCTATCGCCACGCTGTCCTTACGTCCAGGCGCACTGCCGCGAGCAACGACCGACCCTCGACGCCCATGCGCGGGGTGCGGTGCGCTGCTTCCATCCCCTCCACCTGACGTCGGAGGTGGTGTGATGGTTCCTGAAAACAGCGTGCTCAGCGCCCGCGATCTGGCGCGCCACTACACAGTGTCGCGCGGTCTGTTCAAGCCCAGCGCCCAGGTCCAGGCACTCAATGGCGTGTCCTTCGACTTGCAGGCCGGCAAGACCCTGGCGGTGGTCGGCGAGTCCGGTTGCGGCAAATCCACCCTGGCCCGCGCCCTGACCCTGATCGAAGAGCCCAGCTCCGGCTCGCTGCAGATCGCCGGCCAGGAAGTCGCCGGCGCCAACCAGGCGCAACGCAAGCAACTGCGCCGCGACGTGCAGATGGTTTTCCAGAACCCCTACGCCTCGCTCAACCCGCGGCAGAAGATCGGCGATCAACTGGCCGAACCGCTGCTGATCAACACCCCGCTATCGCGCGGCGAACGCCGCGAACGGGTGCAGGCGATGATGCAACAGGTCGGCCTGCGCCCCGAGCACTACCAGCGCTACCCGCACATGTTTTCCGGCGGCCAACGCCAGCGCATCGCCCTGGCTCGGGCGATGATGCTGCAACCCAAAGTACTGGTGGCGGACGAACCGACCTCGGCGCTCGACGTGTCGATCCAGGCCCAGGTGCTCAACCTGTTTATGGACCTGCAGGAAGAGTTCGCCACCGGCTATGTGTTCATCTCGCACAACCTCGCGGTGGTGCGCCACGTCGCCGACGACGTACTGGTGATGTACCTCGGCCGCCCGGTGGAAATGGGCCCCAGCGAAGCGATCTACACCCGGCCGCTGCACCCCTACACCCAGGCGCTACTCTCGGCGACCCCGACCATCCACCCGGATCCGGACAAGCCGAAGATCAAAATCGCCGGCGAACTGCCCAACCCGCTCGCCCCACCCAGCGGCTGCGCCTTCCACCAACGCTGCCCCTACGCCAGCGCCCGCTGCAGCGCCGAACGCCCACAACTACGTCTGCTCGATTCGCGGCAGGTGGCCTGTCACCATGTGGAGACGATTAACGGATAAGCCCCCGTTACCTATTGGAGGCGCGATCTCTGGTAGGTTGGCGCTGAGCGCAGCGAAGCCCAACGGCGGCCCATAACCAAAACCAGCTGTAACGGCTGCGCGGCTAAAGCGGAACGCCGCCCGGCCGCTCCCACAAAAGCCAATAGCGGCGTTGCCTAAAGCGTGGAAGGGGCTTAGCCGCGATGGCTCAGCACGATATCGGGCCAGGCTAACGCCCAAAAAACCGGTAAAACTCGCGCAATTCCGCCTGGGTATCGCTGACGCTGACCGGGGTGAAGCAGAGGTCGTGGTGGGTCGGGCATTGCGCCAGGCGGCTGAGGTCGAGCGGGTGCAGCCAGCCAAGCAGCGGGTAGCCGCCCATGGTCGGGTGGTCGGCCTGGAGGATGATCGGCTGGCCGTCCGGCGGCACCTGGATGGCGCCGCGGTTGACGCCCAGCGACCATTGCCGTTTGGGCGCTTGCAGGGCTTCGCCGATCAAGCGCACGCCCATGCGGTCGGACTGCGGGCTGACGCGCCAGCAGCGGACGAAGAAGCCCTGCAACTGGTCCTCGGTGAAACTCGCCGCATCGCCGCCGGTGATTACCCGCAACAACGGTCGAGCGGTGTAATCCGGTTGAAACGGCCAAGGCACGCTGGCCCTTAGCGTGAAAGACGCTGGCCGGCACACCAACAGGTCGCCGCTTTGCAACTTATCGCCACGCCCGTGCAGGCCACCGAGATTCTCCCGCTGATGGCTGCTGACGCTGCCCAATACCGGCACCGCGCGAAATCCGCCGGGTACCGCAAGGTAGGCGCGCTGGCCGCTGCGGGCAAAGCCCAGGCGCAGACGCTGCCCTGCGCGCAACGGCAGGCGCGTCCAGCCCGGCTGCGGCTCGTCGTCGATACTCAGCGGCATATCCGCGCCGCAGCAGGCGACCCAGGTGTCGATCTGCGCCTGCAACTCGAGGTCGCCGAGGGCGATCTCCAGCAGCGGCGTGCCCCAGGGGTTGTTCAGCAGGCGATTGGCCCAGGCCGACGCTTGCAGGTCCAAGGGCCCGGCCGGCGACACGCCGAGGTGCTGCCAGCCCCAGCGGCCGCCGTCCTGCAACAGGCTCAGGGGACCGGGCTTGAGCACCAGCAAGCCTTTCACAAACGCCCACCCTCGGCGCCGAAGCCGCGCTCGTCGATCGCCCGGAAGCGCACCCGGTCGCCCAGTTGCAGAAAGCACGGCGGCTCGCGCCGGGCATCGAACAGTGGCCAGGGGCAATGCCCCAACAGGTGCCAACCGCCCGGCGAGCTGTGTGGGTAGATCGCCGTCTGCCGCTCGGCGATCGCCAGGCTGCCGGCCGGCACCAGCACCCGTGGGGTGGCGCGACGCGGCAGGCTCAGGAGCGGGTGCAGCTCGCCGAGGTAGGCGAAACCGGGGGCGAAACCGATGGCGCCGACGCGGTACTCGGCGCCGACATGCAGGGCGATCACCTCGGCGACGCTGAGCCCGCAGAGCCGGGCGACCTCCGGCAGGTCCTCGCCGCTATAGCAGATGGGAATTTCATGCAGGCGCCCGGACGGAACGGCGCAGGGTTGTTCGAGCCACTGTTCGAGCAACGGCGTCAGTCGGGTGGCCAGGGCCTGATGATCGGTACGGGTCAGGTCGTAATGCAGCAACAGACTGGTCCAGCCGGGCACCAGGTCGGTGAGCAGCGCCCCCAGTTCCTGACGGATACGCTCGGCCAGCACGGCGATACGCGGCGCCAGGGCGGCATCCGGCTGTTCCGCCAGCACCAGCAACAGGGCTTCGGCGCCGGCCGGTTCGAGGCGGATCATGTGGCGTCCAGCATGGCCCGTAAACGCCGCAGCACGGCCAACGACTCGGCGTTGTCGCCATGCACGCAGAGGCTGTCGGCGCGCAGCTGCAACGGCTTGCCGTCGATATCGGCGAAGGGTTCGCCGCGGGCGATCGCCAGGCCCTGTTCGAGAATCCGTTGCGGCTCGCGGTGCACCGCGCCGGACAAGCGTCGCGGCGCCAGTTGGCCGTCGGCCAGATAAGCGCGGTCGGCGAAGGCTTCGAACAGCAGCGGCACATCGGCTTCGTCGGCCAGGCGCAGCTCGCGGCTGTTGTCGGCCAGCGCCAGGGTCATCAGCGGCAAGCCCTGGCGATAGCTGGCGCAGGCCTCGAGCACCGCGGCGAACAGGGCGTCGTTGCATACCAGTTCGTTATAGAGCGCGCCATGGGGTTTGACGTAGGCCACGCGGGTATCGGCGGCGCGGCAGAAGGCGTCCAGCGCGCCGAGTTGATAGAGCACCACGGCCGTCACCTCGTCGGGCGACAGCGCCATATGGCGACGGCCAAAACCGAGCAGGTCGGGATAGCCCGGATGCGCGCCGATGCTCACCCCGTGCTCTACCGCCAGTTCGACGGTGCGCTGCATGGTCATCGGATCGGAAGCGTGAAAACCGCAGGCCAGGTTGGCTTGATCGATCAGCGGCATGGCATGGGCATCGTCGCCCATGTTCCAGACGCCGAAGCTTTCGCCCATATCGCAATTCAGCAGGATTCTTTTCATGGCCCCAAGCTTAGAACCAGAGCAGGAGCGGCACCAGCCGGATATAGCGCGGGGTTGTGGCTTTTTGTAAGGGCGCAGCTGCTTATGGAAGTGCCTCAGGCTTTATCCCGATCGAGACCAGCGCAGCCCTGTTGACCATGACGCGGAGCGTCACCAACTGCGTTACCACGCTGGAGCGTGGGAACGATCTGCGCCCCCGTGGGAGGGTCCGGGCGGCGTTCCGTGACCTCGGGGCGATGCTTAGGCTTTGGCTTTAGCTTTGGCTTTGGCTTTCGCCAGGCCATAGCCTGGCAGCCCTGCGGGCTGCATTCGCCGCGAGGGCGCGCCTCCTACGCGTCCTGCGCCACTGGCTCAATAGACATCGCGGCGATAGCGGCCCTTTTCTACTAACCCCTCGACCGCCGCCTCGCCCAGTTGCTCGCGCAGCACCCGGTCGACGCCGCCGGCCATGCCTTCGAGGCTGCCGCAAACGTAGATGGCCGCCCCCCGCGCCAGCCATTCGCGCAACTGCTCGGCGGCCTCGCTCAGGCAATCCTGCACATAGCGCTTGTGCGCCTGATCGCGGGAGAAGGCCAAATCCAGGCGCGCCAGGTCGCCGCTGGCCAGCCAGCCCTGCAACTCGTCCCGGCAATAGAAGTCCTGGACAGCGTTGCGTTCGCCGAACAGCAGCCAGTTATCCCGCTGCCCGGCGGCGATACGCGCCTTGAGCAGGCTGCGCAACCCGGCCAGACCGGTGCCGTTGCCGATCAGGATCAGCGGGCGTTCGTCCTCGGGCAGGTGAAAGGCGCTGTTGCGACGTACTCGCGCCAGCAGGGGCTGCTGCAAGGGCGCGACCTCGGTCAACCAGCCGGAGCCGATAGCCAGTGTGCCATCGGCATGCCGTTGTTGACGCACGATCAATTGCAACATGCCGTCGCCGGGTAAGGAGGCGATGGAATAGTCGCGCGGCGCCAAGGGCGCCAGGGCGTCGAGCAGGGCCTGGGCATGCAGGCCGAGCAGATGGGCGAAGCTCTCCGGCAGTTGCTTGCTCGCCAGCGCTTGGCGCAAGGATTGCCGCATGCCGTCGAGCTCGACTTGCTGGTCGCCATCCAGGCCAAAGCGTTGCAACCAGGCTCGCACCACGCCATCGGCCTGGCGCGGCAGCACTTGCAGGATATCGCCGGCCAGCCAGTCGCCGGCCGTTTCGCCGCGCATCCCGATCATATAGGTGGGATCGCCCTGGCTGCCGGGGTTGAGCAGTTCGCGCTGGTGCAGCGTCCACAGCCCATAGGCGTTGCCCGTAGCGCTGGTCGGCTGAGCCCCTGTCAGGCCACTGAGTTGACGCTGCCAATCGGCCAGGGCCAGGCTATCGCCGGCATCCATCCGCACCGGCTCGAATAGCGTGCGTGCGCCCTGCCGACCGAGCCAGCCGTGCAAGCGCTCGGCGAAGCCGCAGAAATGTCGGTACTGACGGTCGCCGAGGGCGAGCATGGCATAGCGTAGATTCGGCAGACCCAGTGTCTGGCCGAGCAATGTGCGCTCGAAGCCGCGGGCACTGTCCGGCGCCTCGCCGTCGCCGAAAGTGCTGACCACGAACAGCGCACGCTGTGCTTCGCTCAACGTCTGCCGATCGATACGCCCGAGTGGCTCGACCCGCACGCCATGCCCCGCCGCCTGCAATTGCCCGGCGGTTTGCCAGGCCAACTGCTCGGCGAAACCGCTCTGGCTGGCAAAGCCGATCAACCAGTCGTGCGCCCTCGCGCCCATTAGGGATAGCGCCTTGCGTGCGGTCAGGGCCGCGCGCTTCTTGCGCCGGCGATCCAGGTACAACAGCCAACCGGTAACGGCGAACAACGGCATGCTCAGGCTGGCCAGGAACATCAGGATGCGCCCGCTCAGGCCGAAGTAACTGCCAACATGCAGGGCATAGACGCTGGCCAGCAGCTGATCGCCGAACGCCTGTTCGCGGTAGCGCTTGTGCTGGCCCGGCGCGCCGCTTTGCGTATCCAGGCTGAGTTGGTTGTAGGCGCGCTCATGGGGCGCGTCGTCGCGCAGGTAGAACACCGTGGCCGGCTGCCCCGCGGCGACGGGCAAGCGCAGGCTGTAGCCAGTCAGTTGCGGCCCGGCGGCCTGCTGCAAACCGGCCCAAAGCGCCCCATGGTTCACCGCCGGCATGCGCTCGCCGCTCGGCGGAGCGCCGCGACCGCCGCGTTCGCGCGGCTTTCCAGCCGGCTCGCTGCTGAGCAGGCCGGTCAGGCTTTCGCGGTACCAGTCGTAGGACCAATACAGCCCGGTCAACGCCGCACAGAGGTAGAATGCCAGGCACCAGGTACCGGCCACCGCGTGCAGGTCCCAGTTGAACGCGCGGCCGCGTTTAGCCCAATCCAGAGTCAGCCAGACGCGCCAGTTCAGGGCTTGGCGTGGCCAGCGCAGGTAGAGGCCGGAGAGGCAGAAGAAAATCAGCGCCAGGGTGCTGGCGGCGGTGATCTGCTTGCCGTACTCGCCCATGGCGAGAAAGCGGTGCAGCTCCAGCATCAGGTCGAAAAAGCCCTGCCCACGCGGCTCGCCGAGCAGCTCGCCGCTATAGGGGTCGAAATAACGCATTGCGCCACGCCGCTCGCCCGGCGGCGGCGCGAACATCACCCGTCCGGGTACATCGGCGCCCGCCTCCACGTTCAAACGCACCACCCGCTGCTGGCTGGCGGCCTCGATCTTCGGCAGCAGCACATCCGCCGGCAACACGCCGCCGTCGCGCACCTCGACCCGCAATACCTCGGGATTGAGCGCGCGCAGCAGTTCGTCCTGAAACGAATAGGCCGCACCGGTCAGCCCCATCAGCGCCAACACCAGACCGGCGCTGATGCCGAGCAGCCAATGCAATTGAAAGAGGATTTTCTTGAACACGGAGAAGTACCTGCCAGAAGCGACGACCGCCGCGGTTGTCACTGCGGCGCAATTCTATTTGAGAAGCAGTTGCATTTGTTTTCGAGGGTCGCGGCTTTACCTCTAATTTACACAGGGGCCGCCTCAGCCCTTGAGCGGTTGCAAGGCATCCGACCCGATGCAGGACAGATCGCGGCAGCCGCTCAAGGCCATGCTGACTTCCAGTTCCTCGCGCAGTAGCTTGAGCAGGTGCGCCACACCCAGGGCGCCGGCCGTGGCCAGGGCATGGATATAGGGCCGGCCGATCAGCACCGCGTCGGCGCCCAGCGCCAGGGCCTTGAATACATCGGTGCCACGCCTGATGCCGCCGTCCACCAGGATCGGCGCGGCCGCGCCCAGTTCCGCACGGATGCCGGGCAGGGCCTTGAGTGCCGGCCATTGCGAATCCAGCACCCGGCCGCCATGGTTGGAGACGATAACGCCCGCCGCTCCCGCGTCCATGGCCAAGCGCGCATCGCCCGGATGCAGGATGCCCTTGAGCAGGATCGGCAGACGGCTGTGTCGGCACAGCCAGCGCACATCCTCCCAGTTCGGCGCGATCGCCAGCATGCCGTCGAATACCGCACTGCCTCCCGGCGGCACCTGCGGCAGGGCTGACGGCTCGGCGATATTCGCCGCGGCGATGCCGTCCGGCAAGACGAAGGCCGCGCGCTGTTCGCGATTGCGCAGCCCCGACACCGGCGCGTCCACGGTCAGCACCAGGGCGCGATAGCCGGCCGCCTCGGCACGCTGCGCCAGGGTCAGGGTCGCGGGCCCGTCGCCCTGCCAGTACAGCTGGAACCACAGCGGGCCGGGCGCCGCCTCAGCGACATCCTCCAGCGGCGTGGAGGCGAACGAGCTGAGCACCGCGCCGCCGCCCATGACCCCGGCCCCCAACACCGTGGCCAACTCGCCCTCGGCGTGGAACAGCTGCTGGTAGGCCACCGGCGCCAACAGGATGGGGTGCTGCAATTCATCCCCCAGCAGTTGGCAGCGGGTATGGCCGCCGCGCAGATCGCGCAGCATGCGCGGCACTATCGCCCACTCCCGCCAGACATCCAGATTGGCCTGGCAGGTCAGTTCGTCCGCCGCGCCGCCTTGCAGGTAGGCCAAGGCATTGGCGTCCAGGCGCTCCAGGGCATAACGCTGATAGTCGCAGGCGGCGACCAGATCGGCTGGGATCGCGCTCAGGGGTTCGCACAAGGCCATCTCAGTCCGCCCACTGCCGCAGCAGGTTGTGATAGGTGCCGGTCAGGCTCACCACCTCGTCGCTGTCGCCCAGTTCGTGGCGCAGCTTGAGGATGGTCATGTCCAGGTCGAACAGCATCTTGCGTTGCCAGGCGTCGCGCACGCGGCTTTGCGTCCAGAGGAAGGAGGCGATGCGCGCGCCGCGGGTCACGGGCTCGACACGGTGCAGGCTGGTCGCGGGGTAAACGATGGCATCGCCGGCAGCCAGTTTCACCTCATGTTCGCCATAGGTGTCTTCGACTATCAGTTCGCCGCCGTCGTACTCCTCCGGTTCGCTGAGAAACACCGTGGTGGAGACATCCGTGCGCACCTGATCGTTGCTGAAACGGTCGCGCTGCAGAGCATTGTCCACATGGTTGCCATAGCGACCGCCGCCGCTGTAGCAATTGAACATCGGCGGCAGCATATGCCGCGGCAGCACGGCGGAAACGAACAGCGGATGGCGCGCCAGTGCATCGGCGACACGCTGCGCCAGCCCGGCGAAGGCCGGTGAATCCGGCGGGAACTGCAGGTTTTGCTTGAGGTTCGCCGCCTGGGCGCCGGACGTCTGCACACCGTCGACCCAGGCATGGGCCGCCAGCTCGGCGCGCAGCGCGGCGACTTCCTGTTTACTCAACACCTGGGGGATATGCAGCAACATCGATATCTTCTCCACAAATACAAAGGCTATGTATCGCTATGTGTTGCAGCGCGGGCCAGCTCGGGTGGGTTAGTGGCGCGGAACCGGGTTGGCGAAGCAACTGCGGCATCTGTGCGCCACGTAACCCACCAAGCGGTGTATCGACCTAACCCACCCTTCAAAAGCCGCCTGCAACACATAATGGGGACATAGCCAATACAGAACGCAAGAAACCCACGCTTACGCACGGGCTTCAGGTACAACGGGTCGTTCTCAGAAACTCAGCTCGGTGGTAACCATCGCCGAGCGCGGCGTGCCCATACGCACCCGCGAGCCGCCATTGTTCAACGTTTCGATGTACTCCTCGTCGAACAGGTTGTACAGATTCAGACGCAGGTTGACGGTGTCATTGACGCGGTAAGCGGCCATGGCGTCCGCCACCCAGTACGACGGGATTTTCGGCATGTTCTGGGTGCTCAGATCGGTGCCGGAGGTGATCACCCGGTCCTGCTCGGAGACATAGCGCGCGCCGCCGCCCAGGGTCAGATCGCCCAGGGTGTAGGAGGTCCACAGGGTCGCGGTCAGGTCCGGCGACCAGCGCACACCGGTGTTCTCGGAGGTGACCCCGGTGCTGGCCCTATGGCTGAGCTGGTCGATCTGCTTGGTTTTCATATGGGCGATACCCGCAGAGACCTGCCAGAAGTTGCTCAGTTGGCCGACCAGGCCCAGCTCGACGCCGTCGACGCGGGTCTTGCCTTCCTGGAAATAGCGGGCGGCGAACGAATCGTAGCTGACCTGCTTGTCGTTCTCGGTGCGGTAGGCCGCCAGGGTCAACGCCAGGCGCTGATCCAGCAAGTCCCACTTGGTGCCCAGCTCGAGGTGTTCGGTTTCCTGCGGATCCAGACCGACCTGCTCGTTGGACGAGGAATCGGCAGCACTGGCAGCCAGGTTGAAGTTGCCGCTGCCCGGCGGGGTCAGCGAGTTGGCGTAGGACAGGTAGATGCTGCCGTTTTCCAGCGGCTTGAACACCACGCCGGCGTTCCAGCTGGTCAGATCGCCCGACTCGTAAGCACTGCCCGGCACCAGCGCGCCACCGGACACGGCGGCGCTGTCGGTCTCGGTGCGGAAGTGCTCGAAACGCACGCCGCCGTTGAGCGCCCACTGCTCGTTCAGGTGCAGGGTGTCGAAGACATAGAGCGCCGCGGTCTTGGTTTCGCCGTCGGTGTAGGCGCCGGTTTTGTAAGGATCGCCAAGGGCGTCGTGAGCGCTCGGGTCGTACAGGTTGGCGGGGGGGACGGGCACCGCCGCGTAAGGAACGCCATCAATGGTCTGGGCTTTGACGTCGTAACCGCGGTTGAGCTGCTTTTCGCTCATCAGTTCAAGGCCCGCGGCCAGTTCGTTGCGCAGACCGAAGGTGTCGAAGCTGGCGCTCAGGCTGGTCTGGTTGGCGAGTATCTCGTTCTCCTGATCGACCACTTGGAGCCGGCGATCCACGGTCCAGGTCGAAGGGTCGGCGCTCGGTGCGCTGATGGCATTGATACCGGTGAGGGTGCGATCGTTATTGCTGCGGCCCCAGCGCGACAGGTTACGCAGGGTCAGGGCGTCATTGAAATCGTGCTCGACTTTGACGGTGAACATGTCGCCGTCGATGCGCTCGGAGTCGCCCTTGGCGCCATAGTAATTCTCGCTATCGACCTTGCGCCCAGCATTGATGTTCGCGTTGGCGTTATAGAAGCCAGACATGCCGATGGTGGGGATACCGCCATCCGGCGTGTTGTCCTGGCGTACATGCTGGGAATAGACATAGACGCGGGTATCGGTCTCCAGACCGAAGGCGATGGACGGCGCCACGCCATAGCTGCTGTTATCGACGTAATCGCGGCCATCGACATCGCCTTCGCGACGCATCAGGTTCAGACGGAAAGCCGAGTTGTCGCCCAGTTGCTGATTGATATCGGCGGTGAGGCTGCTCTTGTCCGCCGTACCGTAGCCGACGGTGGCGAAGACCTCGTCGGTCAGGGTCGGCAGCTTGGAGATCAGGTTGATATAGCCGGACGACGCGCCGCGACCGATATCGGCACCGGCGGCGCCCTTGACCACTTCGACCTGCTCGAGGTTGAACACGTCACGGCTCACCGCGCCGAGGTCGCGCACGCCATCGACGAAGGTCGATTGCTGGGTGGAGAAGCCGCGCATCATAAAGGTATCGCCGGCCGAGGTGTTGCCGTTCTCGCCCAGCTGCATGGTGATTCCGGGGGTGTTGCGCAACGCTTCCATCAGGCTGTTGGCGCCCTGCTCGCGGAGCATTTCCTTCTTGATCACCTGCACGGTCTTCGGCGTATCGAGCAGCGGCTGGGTCAGCTTGCTGTTGGCGCTTTTGTCGGCCTTGTACGGCACCTCGGCTTTGGAGGTCACGACCATCTCCGGCAAGCTCAACTCGCCCTTTGCCTCTTCCGTCTGGGCCAATGCCATCCCTGGAATAGCGGCGGCGATCAGCGCTGCCAGATGACTGACTTTTTGATGCTTGCGACTGCGAATGGTCATGCTTATCCCCAACAGGAAGAAATCTCCCCCTTGCACCGCAAATGGCGATCGACGGGAGGAGAAAGGTAGGCGGAATGAATCTGCGCGAATGCTAATCATTACTAATTGATAATGCAATTGATTTGCATCGTATATCATGGCGATTTGACATACGATCGATACGCGGCGAGCACAAGGCAAAACGCCGCGATTGTTCGCAGCGTCTTGCCTCGCTGAACGGCGTTACGACCGCCGACTCGCGCGCTTAAAAGCTGACCTGATAACCCAGGGTGAAGGTCCGCCCACGGCCTTTGAACAGCTGATCGTCACGCTTGCTGGCGGCCTGCGCGTAGTAGGTCAGGTAGTCCTTGTTCAGCAGGTTTTCGATGCCCAGACTGATCTCGCCCACCGGCAGGCGATAGCCGAGCGAGGCGTCGACCAGGGTGTAACCATCGAAATCCAACGCCGCGTCGTCAAAACCGCGGCTGGCGTAATGGTTGGCCTGCAGACGGGTGTTGAGCTTGTCGGTCCAGTTGGCCTGCCAGCTCAGGCCGTAACGGTCGGGAGAGATGTTGGCACCGTCCAGATCGGTGTCGACCTTGCCGTCGCCGTCGGTATCCGAACGGCCGTTGACCTGGGCATAGGTCGCCTGCAGACGGTGGGCAGCGTTCAAACGCCAGCCGGCGGAGGCCTCGATGCCATCGATCTCGGTGCGCTCGCGGCGTACCTGGTAGAAACCGCCGACGTTCTGCAGACGCGAACCCAGCTCGGCGTCGGATTCGAAGTAGCTGATTTCAGCGTCGAAGGGGCCATGGTTGAAGCGCAGGCCGATCTCGCGGTTATCGGTGACTATCGGTTGCAGATCGAGAAAGCTGTCGACGCTCAAACCCGGATCTTTGATGCCACGCAATACCCGGCCGACGTCCGGCATGCCGAAGCCCTCCGAGTAGTTGGCGAATACCTGCGCCCAATCGGTTGCCTGGAACACCAGGCCGGCGTTGAACAGGGTTTCTTCGAACGTCGGGCTACCGCCCTTGACGCTGACGCCGCCGGCGGGCGTGGTGGTCGAGGCGATGGTGTGGAAATCGTCGATATCCAGCCGGGCGAATTCGTGGCGCACCCCGGCGTGCAGGGTCAGGCGCTCGGTGGCCTGGATTTCGGCCTGGAGGAAGGGCGCGAAGTTGCGGAAACGGGTTTCCGGCACCCATTCGCGACCGGTTTCGATCAGCATCTGGCTGGTGGTGTCCTGCAGAACGTCGAAGCCGCCGGTGAGCCCCAGCAAACCGTCGAACATCCCCTCGCGACCGATGCTGAACTTGCCGCCGTATTTGTCCGACTCGTTCTGCGACTGGTCGAACAGGGTGCCCACCGGAGCAATGGAGGCGTCCTGGAAGGAGCCATGGCTGCCGCCGCCAAAACGCGCACGAAAGCGCTGGCTGTAAAGCTGCGCGGACAGGCGATTGCCGAACAGGTCGTCGTGCTTGTAGCTCAGACTGGTCGCCAGCACTTCGTTCTGCGGCGCCTCGCCCAGCGGGCTGCCCTTGCGCGAAGTGGCCGGGGTGCCGCTGGCGCGGTCGCCCGGCACGTTGACGTACTCATGCTCACCCTCGATCTGGAAGCGGTTGATCATCAGTTCGAGGTTCTGCTCGCTATCGAACCAATACCCCAGCTTGAGCAACAGGTCGTTGCCGGTCGAGTCCATGATGTCGCCCTGGGTGTCGTCGACGCCGATCAGCTCGCCGTCGGCGTCGTAGAACATGCCACGGGTCTGCCAACTGGCGGCGGCCAGATAGTCCCAGCTGCCCTGGTTGCCTTCGACCCGGTAATCCAGCTTGTAACCCAGGCCTTCGGATTCATAGTCGGTCGCGCCATTGAAGCTGACCCCGGCATGCTGCTTGAAGGTACCGCCTGCGGGGCGTCGGGTGACGTAGTTGATGATCCCGCCGGTGGCGCCCAGACCATGCTCGGCGCTGGCGCCGTGGATCACTTCGATACGTTCGACCATCGACAGATCGATGGTATAGCCATCGCGGGCGCTGTCACGCAGCGGCGTGGATTGCGGCACGCCATCGATCAGCACCAGGGCCGACCGTCCGCGAAAGGTCTCGCCGGAGCTGGTCATTTTCTGCCGGCTCGGCGAGTAGGACGGAATCAAGTTGCTCAGCACCTGACCATGGTCGGAGGTGATCGCCAGTTGCCGCTCGATCTGTTCGCGGCTGATCACCGTGATTTTCTGCGGTGTTTTACCCGCTTCGCTCCTTGCGCGGGTGGCACTGATGGTCAGAGCATCCAGCTCTACGGCTTCCTGGGCCAAGGTCGGCAGGCCGGGCATGGCCAGGCAAACCAATGAAATAGAGAGATGGAGGCGGGAGCGACAGAACACGGGACGGACTCCTTATGGGTTAACAAGGGGTCGGCACGTTACATCAGATAATAATCATTTGCATTATCATTTCGACAAAACACCGCACAGGTGCCTATGAACCGCATCTGTTCCTCGGTGCGACTAGCAACTGCAGGGTTCAGCGAGCACGCATGGCACGGCAGCGCAAGCCCATGCCTGTGGAGTACCGAATCGAGACGCAAAAAAATGTCGCTCACTTGCGCCAAGTGAGCGGCATGGCCGCCGCAGCGGTTTATCGATAT
>CBIHQF010000028.1:0-14687 GCA_966211665.1 uncultured Pseudomonas sp.
ACACGCTCATGGTGATGGCAATCACCTCGATCGCCTGCCCCGTCTGATTGAGCACGGTGCCGGCGAACAGCGAGACCATATCGGGATAGCCGATACCGGCCGCCAGCGAAGAGTTTTTCGCCAGGTTCAGGTATTGGCTGGTCAACGGCGGAATGATTACCCGCAAGGCCTGGGGGATGATCACCAGACGCAGGGTTTTACCGGCCGGCAGTCCCAAAGAGCGCGCGGCTTCGGTCTGGCCATGGTTGACGGCCATGATCCCGGAACGCACGTTCTCGGCGATGAATGCCGCGGTGTAAATGGTCAACGCCAGGGTCAAGGCCATCAGCTCGGGGATCAACACCCAGCCACCGCGGAAGTTGAAACCGCTCAGCTCCGGCACGCTCCATTGCAACGGGTTGCCGGTCAACAGCACGGCTAAACCGGGAAGGATCAGCAACAACGGCACGGCGCCCAGAGATACCGGGAAGAGTTTGCCCGTCGCCTCGAAACGCGCCTTCGACCAGCGGGCCAACAGCACGACACCGATGATCGCGATCACCAGGGCGCCGAAGAACGAGACGAAGCTGTCGGTTGGACTGGGCGCGGGCATATAGAGGCCGCGGCTGTTGAGGAAAAAGGTCTCACCCATGCCCATGCTGTCGCGTGGCCCTGGCAGCGAAAGCATCACTGCGAAGTACCAGAAGAAGATTTGCAGCAGCGCGGGGATATTACGGAAGGTTTCGATATAGACGGTGGCCAGCTTGCTGAGCAGCCAGTTGGGCGACAACCGTGCGACACCGAGCAGGAAGCCAAGCAGCGTCGCCAGGATTATGCCGATGACCGAAACCAATAAGGTATTGAGCAAACCGACGACGAACACCCGCCCGTAGGTGTCGCTCTCGGTGTAATCGATCAGATGTTGTGCAATGCCGAAGCCGGCACTGTTATTGAGAAAGGAAAAACCGGAAGTGATCCCGCGTTTCTCAAGATTGCTTTGGGTGTTGTCGAACAGAAACCAGCCGAGCGCCACGACGGCGATGATGGCGAGAATCTGGAACAGCCACGCACGCACTTTGGGATCGGTCCAGATCGAACCACCCGGGCGTGGGGCATTTGCAGTAGTTTGCATAGGAGCCCTCATAGAACTCCTATGCCCGCATCGGCGGGCATAGGGCTCATGTAATCAGAACAATGCGGGTATCGCATGTGCGATACCCGCAAGACAGTCAGCGCACTGGCGGTGCGTATTGCAGACCACCTTTGTTCCACAGGGCATTGAGGCCACGCTCGATCTTCAGCTCGCTGCCGGCACCGACGTTGCGCTCGAAGCTCTCGCCGTAGTTACCCACTTGCTTGACGATCTGTACCGCCCAGTCTTTCGGCAACTTCAGATCTTTGCCGAACTCGCCTTCGACGCCGAGCAGACGCGCGACATCCGGGTTCTTGGTGGACTTGACCATTTCTTCGACGTTAGCCGAGGTAACCGCCAACTCTTCGGCGTTCAGCATGGCGAACAGCGACCAACGCACGATGTTGAACCACTCGTCGTCGCCCTGACGCACGACCGGACCCAGAGGCTCCTTGGAAATCACCTCGGGCAGTACCACGTACTGGTCCGGTTTAGCCAGCTTGATGCGCTGAGCATAGAGCTGCGACTGGTCGGAGGTCAGTACGTCGCAACGACCGGCTTCGATCGATTTGGCGCTTTCGTCGGAGGTATCGTAAGTGATCGGGGTGTACTTCAGGCCATTGGCGCGGAAGTAGTCGGAGAGGTTCAGTTCGGTGGTGGTACCGGCCTGGATACAGACGGTAGCGCCATCGAGTTCTTTAGCGCTGGAAACGCCGAGATCCTTATTCACCAGGAAGCCTTGGCCGTCGTAATAGTTGACGCCGGCGAAGTTCAGACCCAGGCCCGCGTCGCGGGAGCTGGTCCAGGTGGTGTTACGCGAAAGAATGTCGACTTCACCGGACTGCAGGGCGGTGAAACGCTCTTTGGCGGTCAGCGGGCTGAATTTAACCTTGGTGGCATCGCCGAACAGCGCGGCCGCCACGGCACGACATACGTCAACGTCGAGACCCAGATAATTGCCTTTTTCATCGGCATAGGAGAAGCCCGGCAGACCATCGCTGATACCGCACTGCACGAAACCTTTCTTTTGCACCGCATCCAAAGTGGCACCCGCGTGTGCGAAGCCACTAACACCGAGAACAGCGGCCGTAGCGAATACAGCCAGGGTGGATTTCACCATCTTCATTAAAACCTCCAGTGTCTTTTTTTGTGTTGGAGTCTCGACCTTACCACCTCGTCCTTTTGGAACGCGCCGATGCGTAGGCAGAACGCAACGAACAGGTGAATCGGATCTTAGCGTGAGTCTAGTTGCCGATAGCGTTATCAGCCACAAGCTTGCACCCGTCCATTGTTTGATGGACCAGAGACGGATCGTCAATCACTAATCGCCCAGAGTTTTAATACTCCTTAGCGAAAGTGCCGGAAACCATAACCAATCGGTTTCCTATCTGTTGCGTACCCGAGCGTGCGGTAGTGTTACCGTAACCAGGGCGACATCATCAGCCGGCCTGATACTAGCAAGGGTCGTACCAGCCACTCTTTTTTAGAACCATACGAACAGGTCAATAGCGAAACTTTCACCCTTGCGACATCTTCTTCACTTATCCACCTTCATGCGAAAAACTCAGCGCACCGGATCGGCGCGAACGCACCACAGCGGAGCCACACATGAGCGAACCATTGATTCTTCAGCCCACACTTCCCCCCGATGCCTGCGTCATTTGGTTGCACGGTCTGGGGGCGGATCGTTACGACTTCCTGCCGGTGGCCGAAGCGTTGCAGGGCCTTCTGCCGAGCACCCGCTTCGTCATGCCCCAGGCTCCGACCCGGCCGGTTACGATCAACGGCGGCTATGCCATGCCCAGTTGGTACGACATCCTCGCCATGAGCCCGGCGCGGGCGATCGACCACCAGCAACTCGAAGCCTCCGCCCAACAGGTGATCGCCCTGATCGAGGCGCAACGCGACAGCGGCATCGACCCGCGGCGGATCTTTCTCGCGGGCTTTTCCCAAGGTGGCGCGGTGGTGCTGCATACGGCGTTTCTCCGCTGGCAAGGGCCTTTGGGTGGCGTGTTGGCGCTCTCTACTTACGCCCCGACTTTCAGTGCCGAACTGCCGCTCGAAGCGGCCAAGCAGCAGGTGCCGGTGTACTGCCTGCACGGTAGCCACGACGATGTGGTGATCCCCAGCATGGGCCGTGCCGCGCACGACTGGTTAAACCAACGCGGAGTGCCGGTGACGTGGCGGGAATACCCGATGGGCCATGAAGTCCTGCCGCAAGAAGTGCGCGATATCGGCATCTGGCTGAGTGCGCAGCTATCCCGCTAAAGCATCGTCGGACTGATTCCTGACGCCCTTAGGTCTTGGGGTTTTATGCTGATTGGCGCGGCGCCTGAGCGAGCCTCTCACGGCGCGTCGGGCACGCCCTATAGTCGACTTATGGAGCGGGAGTGAGCCGCCGCCGCAGCTAATTTTCATTTCTGTGACTGAGTGTTCACAAAATGTCTACCGCTGGTCGGGCCAGCATTTTTCTAGGATTGTCAGTATCGGGGCGCAGCGACTACTGTCGACGATGCAACGGCTTCAACAAGGAGAGTTTATGATGCCTGTAGTTATTTGCATTGATAGTACAGCTCGCCAATAGGATGAAAGCCGCTCATTGGCAGGTGGACCTGCAGCTCGTTCGCCAATTGCGACTGTTTGAAAATGTCGCCGCAAGCAGCATCAATCAATTGCTGAGAGAGTTTCGCGCGTACGATTTGGACGAAGGCGAAATCCTGCTCTCCCCCTTCAATCGCAATCAATACCTCTACCTGTTGCTCAAAGGTCAGCTCAAGGTCTACCTGGGTTCGCTGGAAAGCACCTCGGTGAGCACCTTGCAGGTGGGCGATTGCACCGGGGAAATCAGCTTCATCGACAACGAACACCCTTCCGCCTACGTGGTGGCGAACGTGGCGAGCAGCGTGCTGCGCCTGCATCGCCAATCGCTGGTCAACCTATTCCGCCAATCGCCGCAGGTGATGGAAAACCTTCTGGGTTTATTGTGCGAACGCGTACGCCAAGGCAACCAGCAGATCATCAACAGCGAACAGAACGCCAACGTCGACCCCCTGACAGGCGCGTTCAACCGTCGCTGGCTGGAACATGTTTTCGAACGTGAAAGTACCCGTTGCGCATTCAATCACCAGCCGCTGTGCATGCTGATGCTCGATGTCGATCACTTCAAAGCCTACAACGATCAACATGGCCACCTCGCCGGCGACTATGCGCTGTGCCTGGTCGCGCACACCCTGCGCAATCAGTTACGCCCCAAAGACAGCCTGACCCGCTTCGGCGGCGAGGAGTTCGTCATCCTCTTACCGGAAATGAGCGCCGAAGACGGTCGCAGCATTGGCGAACGGCTCCGTCAAAGCCTACAGGACGTCGCCACCTTTTATGCCCCTGTGGGCGTACTGCCGGGCGTTACCGTCTCCATCGGAATGGCGCAGATGCGTCCGAAGGATAGCCTGCAAAGCCTTATCGCCCGCGCCGACAGTGCGCTCTACCAGGCCAAGCAACAAGGCCGCAATTGCCTATACGGCTGAACCCGTTCGATCCCGGTAGTCTGCCGAAGGCTCGAATAAAAAGCGCAAACACCCCCCTGACCGGCGTGGAGCTTCGCCACGCCGACTTCTTGCATTACACTGGCGGCCGTTCATTCCTTAGCCAATTGACGAGATGACCGTGCTCAAAGCACTCAAGAAGATGTTCGGCAAAGCCGAGAGCCAGCAGCCCAGCGCGGCAACCCCTGCCGCGGCGCCTCGCAGCAATGACGCCAACGACGAAAACCAGGGCCGTAACGCCAAGCCAGGCAAAGCGGCCAGCGAACCCGGTGTCGCTACCGACACCCCAGCCAGCGCCGACAAACCCGCGCGAAGCAATCCGGGGAAAAAACCGCGTCGCGCACGCGCAGCCAAACCGGTGAGCACCTGGAAGCTGGAAGATTTCGCCGTCGAGCCCGCCGAAGGCAAGACGCGCTTTCACGACTTCAAGCTCTCGCCGGAGCTGATGCACGCGATCCACGACCTGGGCTTTCCCTACTGCACGCCGATTCAGGCGCAAGTCCTGGGCTTCACCCTCAAGGGCCAGGATGCCATCGGCCGCGCCCAGACCGGCACCGGCAAGACCGCGGCCTTCCTGATTTCGATCATCACCCAATTGCTGCAAACACCGCCGCCGAAAGAGCGCTACATGGGCGAGCCGCGCGCACTGATCATCGCGCCGACCCGCGAGCTGGTGGTGCAGATCGCCAAGGATGCCGCGGCCTTGACCAAATACACCGGGCTCAACGTGATGAGCTTCGTCGGCGGCATGGATTTCGACAAACAGCTCAAGGGACTGGAAGCGCGCTTCTGCGACATTCTGGTCGCGACTCCGGGCCGTTTGCTCGATTTCAACCAGCGCGGCGAAGTGCACCTGGACATGGTCGAAGTGATGGTGCTCGATGAAGCCGACCGCATGCTCGACATGGGCTTTATCCCCCAGGTGCGGCAGATCATTCGCCAGACCCCGCCGAAAAGCGAACGCCAGACCCTGCTGTTCTCCGCGACCTTCACCGAAGACGTGATGAGCCTGGCCAAGCAATGGACCACCGACCCGGCGATCGTCGAGATCGAACCGGAAAGCGTCGCCAGCGATACCGTCGAACAGCACGTGTACGCGGTGGCCGGCAGCGACAAATACAAGCTGCTGTACAACCTGATCGCGCAGAACGACTGGATTCGCGTGATGGTCTTCGCCAACCGCAAGGACGAAGTGCGGCGCATCGAAGAGCGCCTGACCCGCGACGGCATCAGCGCCGCACAGATGTCCGGCGACGTGCCGCAGCACAAGCGGATCAAGGTGCTCGAAGGCTTCCGCGAAGGCAGCATCCGCGTGTTGGTCGCCACCGATGTGGCCGGCCGTGGCATCCATGTCGACGGCATCAGCCACGTGATCAACTTCACCCTGCCGGAAACCCCGGACGACTATGTGCACCGCATCGGCCGCACCGGTCGCGCCGGCACCAGCGGCACCTCGATCAGCTTCGCCGGCGAAGACGATGCCTACGCCCTGCCGGCCATCGAAGCCTTGCTGGGCCGCAAGATCGCCTGCGAAATGCCGCCGGACGAACTACTCAAGCCCGTGCCGCGCAAGCACTAGCACCAAGTTGCAAGCGGCAAGCCGCAAGCGAAGAAAAAAGCGAAGCCCAAGGGCTTCGCTTTTTTTATGGCTATATACCCGTTAGCCGTTGTATGGGGGGGGCGTAGGTTTTGTCCGTGGCACCTGCCATCCCGTAGCCCGGGTTGCATCCAGGCTACCGGCGCTACGTCGCTGAGCACGGCGTAAACATTAAGACTCGATTGACTTCGAGATATCCCCATCCGCGCACTACACTCTATCCAAGCAACATCCCGAGGCAGCAGAGCAACACCTTTTTACTGAACGGGTCAGGCACGTCGCCCGAGCAGCCATAGCGCTCGACGCCAATCATCAGGATGGATCCGATCATGGCAGACCACCAAGCACATGAACGCAAGCTCACGCTCAAGGTGGTCTATTACGGCCCGGCCTTGAGCGGTAAGACCACCAATCTGATGCAACTGCACACCCTGCTCCGTCCGCAGCGCAAGGGCGAATTGATGGTCCTGGAAACCCGCGACGATCGCACACTGTTCTTCGATGTATTGCCGATCGGCTTACGCAACGAGGCCGGTATCGACCTGCGCCTGAAGCTCTACACCGTACCCGGCCAAGTGCAGCACGACAGCACCCGCAAGGCGGTGCTGTCGCGTGCGGATGGGGTGATCTTCGTCGCCGATTCCCAACCGGCGCAGCAGGACAACAACGCCAACGCCTTCGAAAACCTGGCGGACAACCTGCAAAAACTCGGCATGGACATCGAAACGCTGCCCTTGGTGGTGCAATTCAATAAGCGCGACGTCGCCAATGCGGTACCCGAACAGGAGCTGCAAGCGCGCTGGCGCGACACCCCTTGGGCGCCGCTGTGCATGGCCTCGGCGCTGAGCGGACAAGGCGTGGTCGAGAGCTTTCGCCTGCTGCTCGAACGCCTGTACCCGAAGCTGGACGACGAGTACCGGTTAGCCGCACAGGAAGGCATCAGCGCTGAGGATTTCGTCCGCCGCTTGAGCAGCATGGAGGGCGGCGATGCTTAGCTTCGAAGACGATCCGCGCCTCGGCGATCTGCTGCCGAGCGAGCGCCAAGAGCGCCTGACGCAGTTGCTGCAGGCCTTGCTCGGACACCCCCTGGCCTTGACCGAGCAGGCCGAGACGGGCGCCGAAGCGGTCGAATTCAACCTGGAAACCCTCGCCTGGCTGAGCTGCCCCAGCGCACCGGCACTACAGGAGCCGGCCGCGCGGCTGCTGGAATTCGTGCTGTTCTATGTCGGCAAATACCGCCTGGCGGCTAACCTGCATCACGACACCACCGAGGCCAGTTTCGCCGAACTGCAACGCCAGCACGCCGAACTGCAGGAGTCCGAGGCCCGCTACCGGGCGCTTTCCGCACAGTTGCAGAGCCGTGTGAACGAGCAGGTCAAGGTCATCGAAACGACCCAGCAGCAGCTTTACGAGAGCGCCCGTTTGCGCGCCATCGGCCAACTCGCGGCCGGTGTCGCCCACGAGATCAACAACCCCATCGGCTTTATCGCCAGCAACCTGCGGGTAGCCGACGATTATCTCAACGAGCTGGTCGCAAAGCTCCCCGCCGATCCCGCGACGACCTCGATACTGGAAGATTTCCGCGCGCTGCTCAAAGAGTCGGGCAGCGGTACTCAACGCATCGCCACGATAGTCGCCGACCTCAAGACGTTCTCCAATATCGATCAGAACGATTTCGTCTCCTGCGACCTCAACGCCCTCGTCGCCAGCACCTGCCACCTGTTGCAGACCGAAAGCCAGCAACCCTTGCAAATCGAGTTGCGCCTCGGCGAGCTGCCACAACTGGCCGGCTACCCCGCGAAGATCTCCCAGGCCACCTACAATGTTCTGGACAACGCCGTAAAAGCCATCGATGCCAACGGCAAGATCCGCCTCACCACCAACAGAGACGAACTCGGTCAGATTCAAGTGATAGTCGAAGACAACGGCTGCGGGATCGCCGCCGAGCACATGCCTCACCTGTTCGACCCCTTCTTCACCACCCGTGATGTAGGCGCCGGCACCGGTCTGGGCTTGACGGTCGCGCGGGAGATCATGAATGCGCATCAGGGCGAAATCCTGGTCAAAAGCCAACCCGGCAAAGGCACCCGCGTGACGTTGCGTTTCCTCTGCCGTTAGCGGACTGTTGCACGATGCGGCGAGCGCAGGCCAGATCGGGTTGCTCCAATTCCCATGGCCTGGGAGTAGTTTTTCAACGGCCTGATAAGGAGTTTTCGTGGCAAAACGTTATGCATCGCTGTTCGTGGGCGCGGATACCTCGGGCGAAGGGCGAGAAAGCCCAGTCGATAGTCCGTACAGCCTGCTGTTGGTGGATGACGAGCCGGGGATACTCGCAGCCCTGCGCCGCGTGCTGCACCGCGAAAACTACCAACTGCACTTCGCCCGCAATGGTGCCGAAGCGCTGAAAATTCTCGCCAGCCAACCGATCCATCTGATCATCAGCGATTTCATGATGCCGCAGATGAATGGCAGCGAGCTGCTCAGCCAGGTGCGCGAACGCTGGCCGACGACCATCCGCATCATGCTCACCGGGCACGCCAATACCGAGGCGGTGATGGGTTCGATTCAGGGCGGCGCGGTCTACCGCTTCATCCTCAAGCCGTGGAACGACGACGACCTGCGCCTTACCATCGCCCTGGCGCTCGAGCAATACGATCTGAAACAGCGCAACCAGGCGCTCGAACAGGAAAACCACAAGCAGCACCGCGACCTGGAAACCCTGGCCAAGCTGGGCGTTACCAACCGCAGCCAGCTGGCGATGATGCTGCACAAGAAAGGCCTGCTCAACGCTCAGCAGATCCAGCAACTGCACAAGGAAATGCGCACTCACAAAACCCCGGTGATGCGCCAGTTGATGCAACACGAGTGGATCGACAGCCGCAAAATCTACGACCTGCTGCGTAAGGACTTGATGCTCGAAGAAATCGACCTACGCGAGTTTCAGGTCGATACGCCACTGCTGTCGTTGGTGCCTCAGGCGGTATGCACGCGGCAACTGGTGCTGCCGCTACGAGTTCTCGACAAGCGCTTGCGCCTGGCGATGGCCGATCCCATGGACCAGGGGTTGATCGAAGAACTCGCATTCATGACCGGCTTCAGCATCCACCCGCTGCTGTGCGAGCTGACCCAGTTGCAGGAAAAGCTCAACGAACTTTTCGGCACGCCCGGCAACCGCCTCGACGACCTGGCGACCATAGTCGGCGACAGCGACCCCTACGAAGGCATCGAAATCGTCCTCGACGATGATGGCGAAAGCGAGAACCTCGAGCAGCTGCTCGGCAGTTCCGAAGATCCGCCGGCGATTCGCCTGGTCAACGCGATCATCCTCGAAGCCCTGCGCCTGGGCGCCAGCGACATCCATATCCACCCGCGGACGAAAAACGTGGTGGTGCGTTATCGCATCGATGGCGTGCTGCAGGACAAGATCCAGATCCCCAGCAACCTGTTGATGTCGCTGGTCTCGCGCATCAAGGTCATGGCCGAGCTGGATATCACCGAACGGCGGCGCCCGCAGGACGGGCGGATCACGGTGAAAACGCCGATGCGCATCGTCGATCTGCGCATTTCCACCCTACCGACCATCAATGGCGAAAAGATCGTCATGCGCGTGCTGGAGCGCCAGTCGGCCGCGCAATCGCTCGAGGATCTGGGCCTGTCGGCGAACAACCTGCGGCGCCTGTTGCACGTGGTCAACAAACCGCAGGGCATCATCCTCGCCACCGGCCCCACCGGCAGCGGCAAGACCACCACCCTGTTCGCCCTGCTGCAGCACGAGGCTTCGTCGGAAAAGAACTACATCACCATCGAGGACCCGGTGGAAATCCACGTCGACCTGGCCGGACAAGTGCCGGTGCGCGAACGCATCGGCTTGAACTTCGCCAGCGTCTTGCGCGCAATTCTGCGTCAGGACCCGGATGTGATCCTGCTCGGCGAGATCCGCGATCACGAAACCGCCGACGTGGCCTTCCATGCCGCCCTCACCGGCCACCTGGTGTTCTCCACCCTGCACACCAATTCGGCGGCGGCGACCATCGCCCGGCTGTTCGACCTCGGGCTGAAACCCTATGTGCTGGCCTCCGCCCTTGAGGCGATTGTCGCGCAGCGCCTGGTCCGGCGGATCTGCAGCCATTGCCGCGGGCCGGTAAAACCGCCCGAAGAGCGCTTGCGCAGCCTGGGCCCGGAATTTCTCGAAGCCGATATGCAGTTCTTCCAGGGCGCCGGTTGCAACCATTGCAACCAGGGCTACAAGGGCCGGGTCGGTATCCATGAGGTGCTGACCATGAACGACACGCTGCGCGACGCCATCTCCCAGGGCGCCGGCGCCACGCAATTACAGAGCTTGGCTCGCGAGCAGGGCATGACCACCCTGCTCGACGATGCCCGGGAAAAAATCCATCAAGGCCTGACCACTGTCGAAGAAGTACTGCGCCTGCTCGGTCCGCAGGATCTTCAGGAGTAGCGCGCCCGCCGATCCTTTATAAACGCCTGCAAGAGTTCGAACGCGCAGCCTGAACGGCTCGCATAGAGGCCCCCTCCTACCGCGCCGCGGGCGGCATCGACGATCGACAACCGCTGGTCGCCGACTTCTACCGACTAGTGGACGAGCAAGCGGCAGCCGCCGACCTGCGCCGAGTACCTGCTGAGGCAACTGCGGGCACCGGCGCAACGCATCGCGAAGCATGACCGCAGTCGCCAGGCATCAGCGACTCAGGGTCTGATCCATCAAGGCCAGGAATTTCGGCGGGAACTGGCGACGGTCGATCGTCATCCCCGGGTCCGAGGAGCTCGCTTGTTCCAAGCTGTCATGGATGTCAGAGATTGCTTTACGGTCGGCTTCGCCACTCAGGATATGCAGTGTGTATTGGCTGGCCGCACGATAAACCCATGCCTGGGCGCGCGCGACATCCGTGGTCAATGTGGCGGGATCGAAGCTGGCAACCTGCTCATAGTCGCCATTGAAGTATGCCTCGACGACTTCACGCAGCACGGGGTCCTCAGCCTCCCCCTCCCCGGGCTTTCGCACATCCGCAACGGGAAGGCTTTGCCCCGCCTGCAGCAGTCTCGCCTCACAATCCGTCCGACCGCGGGCCATGATGCTGGCGTTCTCACCGGACAGCACCTTGAAACGCGCCTCGTTCGCCCAACTGGCCAATGCCTTATCGCATCGACCCAAGCGGTAGTGAGCCAACCCGAGGAAGTAATGGGGCGTGTAAGGGGCGAAACGCATTCCATACAGACGAATACGCGGCAGCGAAGCGGGCACTTCGCTGATCACCTCTTCGAGCAAGGGTATCGCTTTGTCGTAACGCTCGCGCTCGATGTTCAGAATGGCGGTGTCGTAATCTTTTCCCAGCAAAGCCCAAGCAGGGCTCGCAGCCGCCAGCGCCAGCAGAATCAGCCATCGGCATCCGGAATATGAGCGATCCATACGCCCTCCCGCCCTCACGTCTGCGGCCATACCAGCCTCTCCAAAAATATTATTGTTCGCCGCGCAAGTTCACACTGACGCTGGTGCTCTGGCCTGATCGTACCTTGGCATGCACTTCGCGCGTTTGCCCACTATTGGGGTTGTGCAACTCTATCGAATAGTCCCCGGCCGGAACCGACAATCGAAGCGGCGTCGTGGCATCCGCTTCCAGCTGGACAGGCTGTCCATCCGCCTTGCGCACCGAGCGGATGTAGCCCCAGGGAACCGCGTTGATTGCAATATAACCATCGACCAGCGCGTCGCTGGAAGAGCGTTGTTCGATGATCGAGTCCAAGGTCAATTTACGCCGGCCCAATTCGGCGTCGTTGGCGATATGCTCACGGGCCTTCTCCAGCAGCACGCCGGCGGCGTCGTAGCGCCGTTGCGCCATCAGGCTATCGACGTCTTTCAACACGGCGGCGCGCAGTTTTTTCAAGCCCGCCCGGATGACATCCCGCGCCTCGGGGTATGCCTGCGCACGTTGATACAGTGCCCAGGCGCTGCTCGCCTGCGGGTTGAAATAGTTGCCGCGGCGCAATGCGAGTTCGGCCTCATCGAGCAATTTACGAACGGCGGCGGATTGTTCATCGGCACCCTGCGCGACCCGGGCGTCCAGCTCAGCGAGCTCGGCACTCGTTGGCAACGCGCTATGCCCCAGCGCCAGGTAGGCCCTGGCCGACGCCCACTCCTTGCGCTCGACGGCCTGGCGGGTACGCGCCAAGGCGACCTGCCCCAAAGCGTCCGCACGCCGACGCGCGGCAGTGTCGCTCGGCTCCAAGCGCAGAACTTGCAGATACGCTTTGAGCGCTCGTTCCAAAGCTGCTGGCCGATCGATACCGGCCTCGTCCGCCGCGCTCGCGTCCTCGCGCAATTGCGCCAATTGCTTCCTATGCGCTTCGGCCCCGAGCAACCTTCGGTAATCCGCCTCCAGGTCGGCCAGTACGCTGCCGGAATGCGCTATTTCGCGCAAGCGGTCCAAGGTTTCCTTGGCCAGTTGCAAGTGCCCGCTCTGCAGTTCGGTTTTCGCCTGCCCGGCCAGAATGCCCTCCAAGCGCAATCGCCGTTCCTCTACGCCGGAGTCTTGTGCGGCCAAACCCTGCGCCTGCCGCAGCAGCATGATTGCAGCATCGACTTGCGCGGGTTCCGGGGGCGTCCCGGCTAAGCGAGCATCGATACCCGTAAAGAGCCCGCTAAGCAGCTCCCGCTCTTCCGCTTCGCGACGCGCCTGGGCCAGAGCGCCCGATAGCGCCGCAAGCTGCTGATTGTCGGGAAAGGCTCGAATGGCTCGACTCAACGCCAGGTCCGCTTCATCCAGTTGCCCCTGCCGAAGCACCTCCTGTACGACCTCGGCCGCGCCTTCCTCGATCCGTGCGGAGATAGCGGCAAGCTCGGTGTTGCCGGGGTCCGCGATGCGCAAGGTACGTAATGTATCCAGGGCGTTGTCGTCGGCCGGCAGCAGCAACTTGCCCTCCTTGAGCTGAACGTCGGCATGCTGAACGAGCTTCTGAATCAGCCCCAACTCCGGCTCCGGGCGAGTCTGCGACCAGATGAGCAAGGCCGAGCCGCAGACCAGGATCATCCCCATGGACAACAGCAATGCATTCCAGCGCCCGGTACCGGCGGGCGCATCCCAACGGCTGGCGTCGACCCCTTCCATAGGTGGTGTGCCCACACCGGTTAACGCTGGCCGCTGCGACAGCGCCGACAGGGGCGTTACAAGACGTTCGAAGGCGGGATCACCAATATTGCGGTCCGCCTCGACTCTTGTGGCGAGTCGGGGGCAGCGTATTACCAGGGCATTCAACTGATCCAATAGCATGGTCACGCTGGGCCGCTGCGCTGGCTGCTCGACCAGCATCAACGCCAGGAGCGACTCCAGATCGGCGAGTTCTTCGGACAAAGCCGAGAGCCGCGCGAGTTGCCCGGAGCGAGTGCGGTTCGGCTTCTCGCCGGTCAACAGATAATGCAACAACAGGCCAAGGCTATAGATATCGGCCCGCGCATCCGGTGGCCGGCTGGAAAAACACTCGGGCGCACAGTAATCGAGGGCATCCCCGCCGCCTCGGCGCGTGCCGGCGATCCAGGTCATGCCGAGATCGAGCAAAACGGCCTCACCGTTCGCACGTATGCCGATCCGGTCCGGATGAAGGACCGTATGACAAACCCCCGCCCGGTGCAGCCCGCCGACTGCCGACGTCGTTTCCGCGAACAGTCGTAGGCGCTCGCGCAGCGACAAAGTGGAAAGCCAATCCGAATCGCCGGGCCACTTACCCGTCAAAGGTTCAGCACAACGGCTATCCTCCCGCTTCCCCGCCCGCACATCGCGCAACAGATTAGGGTGACGGGCCTGACGCAACAACGCGGTTTCCCGGGAGAAACGCCCCAACGGCAGGCCACGCCCGCGACCAGGCAGGAACAGCACAAACAGCGCGCCTTGCGCCTCGTGTCGCAGAGCGACCAGACGGCTGATGAATCGTTTATCGGCGGCTTGCTCACTCACAGCCACATTCCAGAATCGAGATGAAGGGGTAGGCTCCGCCATGGAAAGATACGAGGCACCCGTCGAATACAACGGATAGGGGATCGATCGAGAAGCCTTGGCTCCGGTAAATACCAGACGCACTATCGGTCTCCTCGAATAGCCTCTATCCGCTAGAAGCGCGCCACAGCAGCCAGCGAGAAGGTGTCGGCATACCTGGAAAAGTCCGCGCCGAAATCCACCGAGAACTGTTCGAAGGCCAACCCCAGACCGAAGGTGTAGTGGGTCTGATCGCCTGTCCTCGCGGAGAAAACCTGCGCGCTATTATCGAAATCATCATCGCCCTGATAGTGCAGCGTGTGCTCGGGGTCACGCCATATACCCGCGCGAATGCTCAGGGGTGCCGGCATGTTAAGGAACACATACTCCCCCCCGAAGCGAATTTCGGTTCCGTCGCGCAATTTGAGCAGTGCAGTGTCGTCGCCAAAGGC
>CBIHQF010000029.1:0-14554 GCA_966211665.1 uncultured Pseudomonas sp.
GGCCTCCTGCCAATCGAGCGGGCTGAACACGCTGGCGAGCAATTGGCAGCTGGCGTCGGCCAGCGGCACTCGGGCCATGCTCGCCACCAGCCAGCTGAGTTGCGGGGCGCGCTTGCAGCCGCGCTTGATCGCCTCGCGGGAGATATCCAGGGCGTAGCCTTCGGCCTGGGGCAGGGCGGCGGCGATCTGTTCGGTGTAATAGCCTTCGCCGCAACCGATATCCAGCCAGCGCTGTGGCGCCCGTTCGGCGGCCAGCTCGGCCAGGCGTTTGGCCAGCGGCGCGTAATGGCCGCCATCGAGAAAGCGCCGGCGCGCCTCGACCATGGCGGCGTTGTCGCCGGGATCGCGGCTGTTCTTGTGCTGCACCGGCAACAGGTTCAGGTAACCCTGGCGCGCGCGGTCGAAACGATGCCCGGCGGGGCAGGTCACGCCGTTATCGAGTGCGCTGAGCGCGCCTTGGCAGATGGGGCAGGTCAGCATAAACGGGCAAGTCGCACAGCGACGTCCTCCATGTACCCTTCTCCCGCCGGGAGGCGGCTTCCGCTCCCGGCGGGATTGCCGCATTCACCACATCCCTGTGGATCAAGGTGGCGCGCCGCGCCGGATGAGGGCAATGGGCAGACCATGCTGGCGGTAATGACTGTACCTGGCATGCGTGTCTTGCCCATCAGGCGAGAAGCTTCACAAGGGTCTGATAGTAAATCTCGGTCAGCACATCCAGATCGCTGGCCAGCACCCGCTCGTTGATCTGGTGGATGGTGGCGTTGACCGGGCCGAGTTCGACGACCTGGGTGCCCATGGTGGCGATAAAACGGCCATCGGAGGTGCCGCCGCTGGTCGAAGGTTGGGTGTCGCGGCCGGTGACGGTTTTGATGCTGGCGGCCACGGCGTCGAGCAGGGCGCCCGGTTCGGTGAGGAATGGCAGGCCGGACAGCGCCCATTCGACGTGGTAGTCGAGACCATGCTTGTCGAGAATCGCGTTGACCCGTTGTTGCAGGCCCTCGACCGTGGATTCGGTGGAGAAGCGGAAGTTGAAGATCGCCTGCAATTCGCCCGGGATCACATTGGTCGCGCCGGTGCCGGCATTGAGGTTGGAGACCTGGAAACTGGTCGGCGGGAAGAAGGCGTTGCCATTGTCCCAATGCTCGGCGGCCAGTTCGGCGAGCGCCGGTGCGGCCAGGTGGATCGGGTTCTTCGCCAGGTGCGGGTAGGCCACGTGGCCCTGCACGCCGCGCACCGTCAGCTTGGCGCCAAGGGAACCGCGCCGGCCGTTCTTTACCACGTCGCCGACCAGCGAGGTGCTCGACGGCTCGCCGACGATGCACCAGTCCAGGCGCTCGCCGCGCGCGGCCAGGCGTTCGACCACGGCCTTGGTGCCGTGTTGGGCCGGACCTTCTTCGTCGCTGGTGATCAAGAAGGCGATGCGGCCTTTATGCTGCGGGTGGTCGCCGACGAAGCGCTCCACGGCGATGATCATCGACGCCAGGCTGCCTTTCATGTCGGCGGCGCCGCGCCCACAGAGCATGCCCTGTTCGTCGATCAGCGCATCGAACGGCTGGTGCTGCCAGGCTTGTAGCGGCCCGGTCGGCACCACGTCGGTGTGGCCGGCGAAGCACAGCACCGGACCGTCCTGGGTGCCATGGCTGGCCCAGAAATTATCCACTTCCTCGATACGCATGGGTTCTATCTTGAAGCCGACCGCGGCCAGGCGGCGCATCATCAACTCCTGACAACCCTCGTCGATCGGGGTGACGGAGGGGCGGCGAATCAGGTCGCAGGCGAGCTCCAGGGTGGGCGTCAGGGTAGGCGAGGGGGCGGTCATTGCGGCTCCAAAACGGCATCAAGCGGAAAGGCCGCTATCTTAAAGCAAAACGGCAGCCCTTGGCCGCCGTGTCGCTCAGCCGGTTTCAGACCGGAATGGCCTCGTCGACTGTCTCTTCCTGGGGTTTGGGCAGGGACGACAACAGCGCCATGATCAGCGCCGCCAGGTACGGCAAGGATTGCACCAGCAGCATCGCCACCCAGAACTTCACGTCGGCGCTGGGCAGGCCCTGGACGACGGCGATACCCGCGGCCGCGCCCCATAGCAGCAGCATGATGAAGACCTCCTCGCGGGCTTCCGCCAGGGCCACCATCAGGCCGTGGGCGCTGCGCATCTTCGGCGTGCGGAAGAACGGGATGCTGGTGGTGAAGAAGCCGTACAGCACCGCCTTGGCGATGGTGTGCGACAGTGCCAGCCCGGCCAGCGCGGCGCAGAAGGCATCCTTGAGGTTGACGCCGACGGCGCGCTGATAAAGGAAGACGATCTTCGCCACCTTGAACACGAACAGCGCCAGCGGCGGAATCGCGAAGATCAGCAGCGGCGGGTCGACACGCTGCGGCACGATGATCATCGCCGCTGACCAGAGCAGCGCGCCCACGGTGAAGAAGATATTCAGGCCATCGGCGACCCAGGGCAGCCAGCCGGCGATGAAGTGGTAGCGCTGGCCGCGCTTGAGCTGGCAATCCTGACCGAGGAACAGGCTGCGCGCGTGGCCCTTCATGATCTGGATGGCACCGTAGGCCCAGCGGAAGCGCTGCTTCTTGAAGTCGATAAAGGTGTCCGGCATCAGGCCTTTGCCGAAACTGTCGTGAGCGTAAGCGGCGGCATAACCCTTCTTGAATACGCGCAGGCCGAGTTCGGCATCTTCGCAGATGGTCCAGTCGGCCCATTTCAGTTCGTCCATCACGCTGCGGCGGATCATGGTCATGGTGCCGTGCTGGATGATCGCGTTGCGGTCGTTGCGGGTGACCATGCCGATATGGAAGAAACCTTTGTATTCGGCGTAGCAGAGCTTCTTGAAGGTGCTTTCGCGGTCGTCGCGATAGTCTTGCGGCGACTGCACCACGGCGATCTCGGGGTCGGCGAAGTGCGGCACCATGTGCTTGAGCCAGTTGCGGTCGACGCAGTAGTCGGAGTCGATCACCGCCACCACTTCGGCATCCGGCGCGGTGTACGGCAGGATGTAGTTCAGGGCGCCGCCCTTGAAACCGGCCAGGGGCGCGACATGGAAGAACCTGAAGCGCGGCCCGAGCTGTTCGCAATAGGCTTGTACCGGTTCCCACACCGCCGGGTCCTTGGTGTTGTTGTCGATGATCAGCACTTCGAAGTCCGGATAATCGAGGTTGGCCAGGGCATCGAGGGTTTGTTTGACCATCTCCGGCGGCTCGTTGTAGCAGGGCACGTGGATCGACACCTTGGGCCGGTAGGCGTTGTCGGCCAGTACCGGGCAGAACGGCCGCCTGCGGCTGTGCATCCACACGGTTTCCGCCAGTTCATGGGCCTCGGTGAGCAGCACGATGAATACGCCGAGGGCGCCAAAGCCGAGCAGCAGGCCGACGATGGTGCTGAACCAGGTGCTGTATTGCTGGCTGTAGTCGTAGCCGATCCACACCAGCAGCGAACCGCCGGCGAACGCGACGAAGGTCAGGAAGGTGCGCCCGCGCTGACGCAGCGCGCTGCCGTCGATCAGCAGCAGGGTCAGGGCCATCAGCGCCATGACCACCGAGGCGACGGCCAGCAGGCGCCATTGCGGAATGGCCACCACCGGGCCTTCGAAATTGAATTTGGCCTGGCGGTCGAGGTCGTAAACGCCCCAGTAAGCGCCGACCGAGCCTTCGTCGCTGCTTTTCCACGGCTGATCGAAGGCTTCGATGACGAAATAGTTGTAGCCCCTGTTATTCAAGGTGTTGACCAGGGTGCGCAGGTAGATCGCCTGGTCGGCCTGGGAGGCGTCGGCGCCGCCGCGCATGCGGCCGTTGCTCGGCCAGCCCACTTCGGAGAGTAGCAGCGGCTTTTTCGGGAACAGCTTTTTCAGATCGCGGGCACGGTCGAGGACGAACTGGGTGGAGTCCTCCATCGGCACGAACTCCCAATAGGGCAACACGTGGGCGGCGATCAGGTCGACGTGCTCGGCGAGTTGCGGATGCTCTTCCCAGATATGCCATTGTTCCGAGGTGGTGACCGGCACCTTCACCGCGGCACGCACACGGTCGAGGTAGGCGATCAGTTCTTCGGGTTCTATCTCGCTGCGGAACAGCGCCTCGTTGCCCACCACTACGCGCACGACACTGCGCGAACTATTGGCGATCTCGATGGCTTTGGCGATCTCGCGCTCGTTGCGTTGCAGGTCGGGACTGATCCAGATACCCAGGGTCACGCGCAGGCCCAGTTCTTCGGCGAGCCGTGGAATGTTCGCCAGGCTGCCGTCCACCGAGTAGGTGCGGATGTTGTCGGTCTGCTTGGTGAGCAACTCCAGGTCGGCGCGCATTTCCGCGTCGCTGGGGTAGGTGCCGGTCTGCGGGTTCTGCCCCTGGCGGAAGGGGGAAAACGAATAGCCGGAAATCTGCTCGGGCCAATCCGGCGCGCTGACCGGCCGGTTATAGAGCGCCCAGATACCGGCAAAGAGTGCGGCTATGGCGAGGACCACAACCAGATTGATTCCAAATTTACGCGCAGGCATAGCGTCTTCAGGTTCCGCAGGGAGGGCAATACAGAGGAGTCGACGAGCGTCGAATGCGCGCATGCTACTCCGCCGCCCGTGGACTGTATAGCGAGGTTTGAGCCCCTATCGGCGTGGTTTTTCGGCGTGCCCGAAATTGGAGCGGGAAAGCCCGCGGAAAGTTCTCCTCGGTGTTCGAAAACCTCCAGCGCGGCGCGGATTTTCGGCTTCGGAGCGGGCTCTGCCCGGTAAATCGGCGCTTGGGTGCGGCGACCGGGCTTTCTATACTGTGCGCCCGCTTATGCCAGGGTATCGAGGTATGAAATGACGTTCGACGAACAACGCTTTGCCGGCATTGCCCGCTTGTATGGTCGCGAGGGCGCCGAGCGCCTGGCCGCGGCCCATGTCGCGGTGGTCGGTATCGGCGGCGTCGGCTCCTGGGCGGCGGAAGCCCTGGCGCGCTCGGGGGTGGGCGAGATCTCCCTGTTCGATCTGGACGATGTCTGCGTCAGCAACAGCAATCGCCAGCTGCATGCGCTCGACAGCACGCTCGGTCAACCCAAGGTCGAGGTCATGGCGGCGCGCATCCGTGGCATCAACCCGGCCTGCGTGGTGCATGCGGTGGCGGATTTCGTTACCCGCGAGACCATGGCCGCATACATCACCGAACAGCTCGATGCGGTGATCGACTGCATCGACAGCGTCAATGCCAAGGCGGCGCTGATCGCCTGGTGCAAGCGGCGCAAGATCCAGGTGATCACCACCGGCGGCGCCGGCGGGCAGATCGACCCGACGCAGATTCAGGTCGGCGACCTCAACAAGACCTGGAACGATCCACTGGCGTCCAAGGTGCGCTCGATTCTGCGCCGCGATTACAACTTTTCGCGTACCCAGGGGCGCAACTACAGCGTGCCCTGCGTGTTTTCCAGCGAACAACTGCGCTATCCCAAGCCTGACGGTAGCGTCTGTCAGTACAAGGCCTTCGTCGGCGAAGGGGTCAAGCTCGACTGCGCCGGGGGCTTTGGCGCGGTGACCATGGTTACCGCGACCTTTGCCATGGTCGCCGTCGCCAAAACCGTGGAAAAACTGGTGGCCGGCACGCGGCGCCCCGCTGAGCGTTGCCAGGTGTAACGGATCGTTCAGCCTTGGCTAAGCTTGAGTAAGTGGCTGGAGTGCTTGCAGGTTTTCTTATAGGCGCGATGAGGTGGGCGGTGGTGTACAGGTCTTGTCTTGCTTGGTCGACCGGGGCGGGCGCTGCATGCATCGCACTCTGCCGAATCCCGTTATTCGCTCTGGCCATCGTTTTCAGTCCGACCAGCCCGGCCGAACAGGTCGTGCGCATCGGCACCGGCGACTGGGCTCCTTATGTCGACCAGAGCCGTAACGATAAGGGCGCCATGGTGCGGCTCATTCGCGCGGTATTCGCCGAGGCGGGCTATGAGGCGAAATTCATGTTCTATCCCTGGGATCGCAATGCGCTGAAGTTGCAGCAGGGTTCGCTGGACGCGATCATGCCCTATAGCTGCACTGCGGCCCGGCGTAGTTTCAGCGACTGTAGCGAGCCCCTGGTGCGTGGCGAAGTGGTGCTGTTCCATCGCAAGGAATTGGCTTTCGACTGGCAGCAGGTCGATGACTTGGAGAAGTTTCGCATCGGCACCACTTTGGGCTATTCCTACGGGCCGCAATTCGATAAAGCCCATCAGGATGGTCGCCTGCACGTCTTGCAAAACGGCAAGGAGGCCACCAGTTTCCGTCTGTTGGAGCTGGGCCGTATCGACCTGCACCCGCAAGACCGGGCGGTGGGTTACGCCATGCTGCAGAGGCTATTTCCGGCCGATACCCGGGCACGCATCACCCACCACCCGCATAGCCTGAGCACCGAGCCGCTGCATATGTTGTTTCGCAAGGATGATGCCGGTGGCGCCGAATTACGCGAGGCCTTCAATCGCAGCTTGCGCCAGTTTGCTGAACGCGGCGATTTGGCTCGGTTGCAACAAGCCCTGTATTCCGGCAATGCGGATCAGTGGTCGCCAACGACTAAGCCCTGATGCCAGACTGCGGCTGTTAGTCCGCTGCATTACGTTCCCGCCGTTTTCTTCTTGCTTTGCCTGGCCGGCGTTCGCTACTTTTTTACCACCTGTTAACCGCACCCGGCATGGGCGCGATGGCTTGTGGCAACACCAGCAAGGGGCCTGAACGAAATGACTTTGACCGTCAGTTATGACCAACTCGAAACCGCTTTTATGATGACCAGCGACGGTATGGGCACCGAGTGCTATATCGATCCAGACAACGGCGTCATTTACTGTTTCGACTCAATGGGCGACACCGAGGATTCGGTTCCGCCGGATTTCGATCCCGAGTCCGCGTTCGGTATTCCGAATAAATACGATCTGGACCTGGGGAACCGGCTGGTTTTCGATTTCGTCGCTGGACAGATTCCCGAACACTACGATGAGGTGCGCGACATCTTTCGTAGCAAGGGCGCCTATTCACGCTACAAGGAGTTGCTGTATCGGCTGGGTAAAGAGCAGGACTGGTACACCTATGAGGAGCGGCGGACCCGCGAAGCATTAGTCGAATGGTGCAGCGAAAACGGCATCAAGCTGGTTGATTGAGTGGCTTCTATGCCTGAGTCAGCTCGCGCATACGCTGCAGCACCGCCTGTAAACCATTGCTGCGCGACGGCGACAGTTGCCGCGACAGGCCGAGCTGAGCGAACCAGTCGACCAGTTCGACTTCCGCCAGTTGCGCGCTGCTCAGGCCGTTGACCCTGGCCAGCAGTACGGCGAGCAGGCCGCGCAGCAAACGGGCGTCGCTGGTGGCGCGGAACTGCCAGTGTCGACCGTGCTGTTCGGCCACCAACCAGACCTGGCTTTCGCAGCCATGCACGCGGTTGTCCTCGTTACGCTCGGCATCTGCGAGCGGCGCCAGTCGTTCGCCCCATTGCATCAACAGGCGCGCCCGCTGTTCCCAGCCGGGGCATTGGGTAAAGGCGTCCAAGGCTTCCCGGGCGTTGGCGGGCAGGTTCATCGCAACAGTTCCAGTGCTTGGTCCAGGGCGGCGAAGAAGCGCTGTAGGTCGCCGGCGTCGTTATACAAGCCCAGGGATACCCGGATCGCCCCGGCCAGGCCGAGGCTTTGCAGCAGCGGCATGGCGCAATGATGACCGGCACGCACGGCGATGCCCTGTTCGGTCAACAGGTGGGCGAGGTCGGCGTTGTGCACCTCCTCGACCACGAAGCTGGCCAGGGCGATTGCGGGTGCGCCGAGCAGGCGAATGCCTTCGCGGGTGCTGAGCCCCGCCAGCAACTGGGCATGCAAGGCGGCCTCATGCCCGGCTACTGCGACGGCGTCCAGCCCGGCCAGATAATTCAGGCTGGCGCCCAATGCAATGACCCCGGCGACCGGCGGTGTGCCGGCTTCGAAGCCCAACGGCGCGGGGCGGAACTGCGCGCTCTGGTAGTCGGCCTGGACGAGCATCTCGCCGCCGAACTGCCAATGTCGCAAGCGTTGCAGCGCGTCCTCCCGGCCATAGAGAATGCCGACGCCATCCGGGCCGTAAAGCTTGTGGCTGGAGCAGACATAGAAATCGCAGCCCAGCGCCTGCATATCGTGTCGGCCATGCACCACACCCTGGGCGCCGTCGACCACGGTTAGCGCGTCGTGTGCCCTGGCCAGGGTCAGCAAGGGTCCGAGCGGCTGCCAGCAGCCGAGCACATTGGATAGCTGACTGAGCGCCAGCAAACGCGTGCGTGGGCCAATCGACTGTGCGGCCTGCGCAAGGTCGATCAGGCCGCTTTTGTCCAGCGGCAGCACCACCAGCTTGAGGCCGCGCCGCAGCGCCAGTTGTTGCCAAGGCAACAGATTGGCGTGGTGTTCCAGGGCGCTGATAACAATTTCATCGCCCGCCTGAAACTGGCTCTCCAGTCCGTAGGCCAGCAGATTGAAGGCTTCGGTGGCGCTACGGGTAAAAACGATTTGCGCAGGGGACGCTGCATTCAGCCAATGTGCGAGCTTTTCCCGCGTGGCCTCGAAGGCCCGGGTCGCGCGCTCGCCCGGCAGATGCTGGGCACGATGCACATTGGCCGCGCCGCCCGCGTAGTAACCGAGCAGGGCGTCGAGCATGGCCTGGGGTTTCTGCGCGGTGGCGGCGCTGTCCAGGTAGGTCTGGCCTTCCGCTTCGAGGGTCAGAATGCCGGGAAAATCAGCGCGCCAGGGGGAAAAGAGAGCCATAAGCTTCAAGCGACAAGCTGCAAGTTGGGCTGCCTTAACGCTTGCAGCTTGTGGCTTGCAGCTTGCCGCTGCCTCTCAGTTATGCGCGTGCAGGGCTTCATTAAGCTCAATAGCCGACTTGTGGGTCTTGCATTCCACGGTGCCGGTTTGCGAGTTGCGACGGAACAGCAGATCCGGCTGGCCGGCCAGTTCGCGGGCCTTGACCACCTTGACCAGCTGATTCTGGCCATCGAGCAGTGCCACCTTGGTGCCGGCGGTGATGTACAGGCCGGACTCCACGGTGTTGCGGTCGCCCAAGGGGATACCAATGCCGGCGTTGGCGCCGATCAGGCAGCCTTCGCCAACCGAGATGACGATATTGCCGCCACCGGACAGGGTGCCCATGGTCGAGCAGCCGCCACCCAGGTCCGAGCCCTTGCCGACGAATACCCCGGAGGAAACCCGGCCTTCGATCATCCCCGGGCCGGCGGTGCCGGCGTTGAAGTTGACGAAACCTTCGTGCATCACCGTGGTGCCTTCGCCGACATAGGCGCCCAGGCGGATGCGCGCGCCATCGGCAATACGCACGCCGCTCGGCACCACGTAGTCGGTCATTTTCGGGAACTTGTCCACCGAGAAGACTTCCAGCAATTCGCCCTTGAGGCGTGCTTCCAATTGACGCTCGGCCAGCTCGGCCAGGTCGATCGCGCCCTGGCTGGTCCAGGCCACGTTCGGCAGCAGCGGGAAGATGCCGGTGAGGTTGAGGTCGTGGGGTTTGGCCAGGCGGTGGGAGAGCAGGTGCAGCTTGAGATAGGCCTCGGGAGTGCTGGTCAGGGCACTGTCTTCGGCGAGAAAGGTGGCCACCAGCGGTTGGTGGCTTTCCGCCAAGCGGGTCAGCAGCGCGGCCTGTACGCTGTCGGTGCCCTTCAGGGCTTCGGCCAGTTCGCCCGCTTGCGCGGTGGTGAACGCGATGCTTTGGTTGCCGCCGCTGTAGCCGAGCTTTTGCGTGGCCTTTTCGACCAGTTCGGCCGAGGGGTTGAGCAGCGGCTGGGCGTAGAACACTTCAAGCCAGTCGTTTTGGCGGTTTTGCGAGCCGACACCGAAGGCCAGGCTGAAAAGAGTAGAAGTCATCGGGGCTTTCCTTAACGCGAATTCATAGTTACGGGGTTCAAGCCAACTCAGCCGCATAGCTGGCGGGTTTGAAACCGATCAGGGTTTTGCTACCGAGATCCAGCACCGGGCGCTTGATCATCGAGGGTTGGGCGAGCATCAGCTCGATCGCCTTGTTCTGGTCGAGGTCGGCTTTTTGCGCCTCTTCCAGCTTGCGGAACGTGGTGCCGGCACGGTTGAGAACGACTTCCCAGCCATGCTCGTCGCACCAGCGTTCGAGATTGGCGCGGTCGATACCGCTGACCTTGTAATCATGGAAGGCGTATTCGAGGCCATTCTCGTCGAGCCAGGTACGGGCTTTTTTCATGGTGTCGCAGGCTTTGATGCCGAACATGCGCAGCGCTTTAGCGTTCGCGGTCATGGGAGCCTCTGAGCGTGTTGCCAAATTAAAGGGCGGATTATGCCACGACATCGTTGTGCGTCGCGTGCGCGTATTGGCGCGGCGATACATGCCGTATCGCTGTTATGTGCTCTTCCGGAGGTCTATCGTACTGCTCGGTTAATGGCTAAATGATGCGAATATGATGGTAATTTGATGAATTTTGCGCTTAAGTTCATTGAAAATGCGTAACCGTTTGTCCGTCCCGTTCATAAAGATGGCGCCAAAGTACTAACATCCCGGCGCGGCAAAAAGACCGCGGCGGCGATCAGGAGGGTCGCTCATGCTAACTGTCTGCACGTAGTAGCCGGATGCCCCGCTGTGCAGGCATTGAAGACGGATGCACCATGATCGATTTTTATGATTGGAGCTTAACCATTCCCGAGCAGAGTCCTGCTCAAGTCATAAGTACCCAGGCGCTCGAGTCCGGCTATCAGGACCGCTACTTCTACCGTACCGCCACTGGCACGGTGTTCTGGGCGCCAGTGACCGGTACGCATACCAAGGGCAGTAGCTACCCCCGTAGCGAACTGCGTGAAACCTTCCGCGATGGTAAACAGCGCAACTGGTATTACAAGGACGCCATGAACGAGCTGAGCGCGGAGTTGACGGTCAAGCAGGTTCCTTCCAGCGGACGCATCGTCATTGCGCAGATTCACAGCAAGGACAGTTCGAAGCCTTATTTGAAGATCCTTTACCACCAGGTGAATGGCACCGGTTATGTCTATACCGAGTTGCGCAAAAAGCCTGGCGACCGCGATAGCCCAACGGTGATGACCTATAAGGGCATGCCGCTGGATACGCCTTTCACATACGAAATCGACTTGGCGCCGAGCGGCGAGTTACGGGTCGATATCAACGGCTTGGTTCACAAGAGCAAGATCAATTCGGCTTGGGCGAGCAAGCGCCTGTACTTCAAGGCGGGGGTCTACACCCTCGACAACAAGGGGTCGTCGAGTGAAGGCGGCCGGGTCGAGTTCCACAAGCTCTGGGTAGCGCACCGCAACAAGTAGCGCAAACGGCTCGCCCCGGTACTGCCGGGGCGAGTTTTACAAGGCTACAACCCTTGCAGAATAAAATTGCGAATCCGCTGTGCGGCTTCGACGCATTCGGCCAACGGCGCCACCAGGGCCATGCGCACGCGGCCTGCGCCGGGGTTTTCGCCTTCGACGCTGCGCGACAGGTAGGAGCCGGGCACCACGGTGACATGCTCGCGGGCGAACAGGTCGCGGGTGAAGCTTTCGTCGTCGCCCGGGGTTTTCGCCCACAGATAGAAGCCGCCGTCCGGGCGTTGCACATCCATCACGCCTTCCAGAATCGCCAGTACGGCGTCGAACTTCTCGCGGTACAGGTCGCGGTTGGCTTTGACGTGCGCTTCGTCGCGCCAGGCGGCGACGCTGGCCAGTTGGGTTTGTACCGGCATGGCGCAACCGTGGTAGGTGCGATAGAGCAGAAAGGCCTTGAGGATCTCGGCATCCCCGGCCACGAAGCCCGAACGCAAGCCGGGCAGATTGGAGCGCTTGGACAGGCTGTGGAACACCACGCAGCGTTTGAAGTCGTTGCGGCCCAGCTCGGCGCAGGCGCTCAGCAGGCCTGCCGGTGGGTTGGCCTCGTCGAAATACAGCTCGCTGTAGCACTCGTCGGCGGCGATCACGAAATCGAACTTGTCGGCCAGGGCGATCAGCTGTTTCAAGGTCTCCAGCGGGATCAGCGCGCCGGTCGGGTTGCCCGGCGAGCAGAGGAAAAGGATCTGGCAGCGTTGCCAGATGTCGTCGCCGACCGCGGCGAAATCCGGGTTGAAGCCGTGCTCTTCCAGGCAGGGCAGGTAATGCGGCTGGGCGCCGGCGAGCAAGGCCGCGCCCTCGTAGATCTGGTAGAAGGGGTTGGGGCTGACCACCAGGCCGTCCGCATCGCGCTGCACCACCGCCTGGGTGAAGGCGAACAACGCCTCGCGGGTGCCATTGACCGGCAGTACATGGCGCGCCGGGTCGAGCGCGCCGCTCGGCAGGCCGAAGCGCCGGCCGCACCAGTCGGCGATGGCTTCGCGCAGCGCCGGCAGGCCGAGGGTGGTGGGGTATACCGCCAGTTGATCGAGGTTGGCGCTCAGGGCTTCGGCGACGAATGCCGGCGAGCGGTGCTTGGGCTCGCCGATCGACAGGGCGATGGCGGGCTTGTCGCTGGGTGGCTGGATGCCGGCGAGCAGGGCGCGGAGTTTCTCGAAGGGGTAGGGCTGCAACTGGTTCAACGCATTGTTCATGGGGCTTTCCTGGGAACTGCGTGCGGCGACTGCGCGCGGGCCATGCGGCCCGCGGGTCACGCTGCGGTCAAGGTTGAGGTGATCAAAAGCTGATGTGGTTGGCTTCGGTTTTCTGGCCGTTGGCGTCCGACAGTTGCTTGACGATGGCTTCCTGCAGGCGGGTGCAGAGCTCCGGGTCGGATAGCGGCTGGTTGTGCGCGTCGGTGACGAAGAACACGTCCTCCACCCGCTCGCCGAGGGTGGCGATCTTGGCGTTCTGCAGCGACAGGTCGAAGTCGAGGAAGATGCGCCCGACACGCGCGAGCAGTCCGGGGCGGTCCGGTGCAATCAGTTCGAGGATGGTCACCGGCCGATTGGCATCGTTATGGATGGTCACCCGCGGGGCGAAGGCGAAATGCTTGAGCTGGCGCGGTACCCGGCGCTGAATGATGCTCGGGTATTCGTCGGGGTTTTTCAGGGCGTCGACCAGGCCCTGGCGGATCTGCTTGATCCGTGCCGGGTTGTCGCCAATGGAGTCGCCTTCCGCTTCCAGCACTATGTAGGTGTCGAGGGTGAATTGGCTGGTCGAGGTGAGAATCCGCGCGTCGTGAATGCTCAGGTTGAGCTGCGCCATGGCGGCCACGGTCACGGCGAAAAAGTCGTGCTGGTCCTGGGCGTAGATGAATATCTGCGTGCCGCCTTCGAACTCGCGCTGAGTGGTTTCCTTGATCAGCACCAGCGGGTTGCCGTCGTTGGGGTGCTGGAGAATCGCCTCGGTGTGCCAGACCACATCGCTCGCGCTGTGGCGCAGGAAATAATCGTCGCCGAGCTGCGACCAGAGTTGTTCGGCGTCGTCCGGATCGGTGCCGCCGCGCACCAGGATATCCAGCGCCGCACTTTGAGTCAGGCGGATCTGCTCTTCGCGGTCGAGCGGGTTTTCCAGGCCGCGACGCAGGGCGCGCTTGGTCTCGGTGTAGAGCTGGCGCAGCAGGCTGGCGCGCCAGGAATTCCACAGCGTGGGATTGGTGGCGTTGATGTCGGCCACGGTCAGCACGTAGAGATAATCGAGACGGGTCTGGTCGCCGACCAGGCGGGCGAAATCGAAAATCACCTGGGGGTCGGATAGGTCCTTGCGCTGCGCCGTGGTCGACATCACCAGATGGTTCTGTACCAGCCAGACGATCAGCTTGGTGTCCCAGTTCGGCAGTTGATGGCGTACGCAAAAGGCTTCGGCATCCACCGCGCCAAGCGCCGAGTGATCGCCGCCGCGGCCCTTGCCGATGTCGTGGTAGAGGCCGGCGAGGTAGATCAATTCGGGTTTGGGCAGCTTGCCGATGCGCTTGCTGGCCAACGGGAATTTTTCCGACATCTGGGTGTTCTGGGTGTACTGCAGCTTGCGCAGGTGCTTGATCAGGTTGAGCGTGTGCGCATCGACCGTATAGATGTGGAACAGGTCGTGCTGCATCTGCCCGACGATCTGGCCGAACTCCGGCAGGTAGCGCCCGAGGATGCCGTAGCGGTTCATCCGGCGCAGGTTGCGGTGGATGCCCTGCTCGCATTTGAACAGCTCGATGAACAGGCTGGTGTTACGGATATCGCTGCGGAAATCGTCGTCGATCAGGTGGCGGTGATCGCGCAGCAGGCGAATGGTGTCGGCGCATACGCCGTTGATTTCCGGGTGCTGGGCCATCAGCACGAAGATTTCCAGAATGGCGAACGGGGTGCGTTTGAACACATTCGGGTGGGTGACTTCGATATAACCGTTGCGGAGTTGGAAACGGCTGTTGAGCTGCGTGGCGGGGCTGCTTTCGCCGGCGCGAAGGATTTGTTCTTCGAAGTGCTGATTGATCAGGTCGCTCAGCTCGGCGATGCTCATGATCACCCGGTAGTACTTCTGCATGAAACGCTCGACCGCGAGCTTGGCGTCGCCGTCTTCGAAGCCCAGCAGGCTGGCGATGGCGCGCTGGTGGTCGAACAGCAAGCGGTCTTCGGCGCGGCCGGCGAGCATGTGCAGGGCGTAGCGCACCTTCCACAGGAAGTCCTGGGAGGCGGCGAGCAGGGCGTATTCGCTTTC
>CBIHQF010000030.1:0-14340 GCA_966211665.1 uncultured Pseudomonas sp.
CGAGGGCGCGCGGCAACGCGTCGAGCCTTTCAGTGGCGAAGTCTTGAGCATCTAGCGGTTGCAGCAGGACGAGCATTCGCCGGCCTTCGCCCGCACCCTGAGCCAGGTGTCGCAGCGCGCCTTCGACCTGAGCGCGGCGCCGCTGTGGCGGGTGCGCCTGTACCAGGGCGAGGGCCGCAGCGTGCTGCAGGCGACCCTGCACCACATCATCGCCGACGCCCGCTCGCTGGAGATTTTCTTCGACGAACTGCAAAGACTCTATCAGGCCGAGCTGCAAGGGCGCAGCGCCGACCTGAGCGCATTGCCGCTGCAATTCAGCGACGTTGCGGGCAGTTGGCAGAGCCCCGAGGGCCAGGCGCGCATCGAGGCGCAACTCGACTACTGGCGCCAGACCCTGGCCGGCGAGCCGCCGGTGCTGGATTTGCCGACCGACCTGCCGCGCCCCGCCGAGCAAGGCTACAAGGGCCGGCGCCTGCGCTTCAGCCTGCCGGCGGCGCTGGTCGAACGCCTGCGCGACAGCGCGCAACGCCGTGGTCTGACCGCGTTCGCACCCTTGCTGGCGGCCTGGAAAGTCCTGTTGGCGAGGCATTCTGGGCAGCGCGAGTTGTGGATCGGCTTACCGGTCGCGCAGCGTCATCAGGCCCACACCGATAGCCTGATCGGCTATTTCGCCAGCACCCAGGTGCTGCGCAGCAGCATCGATCCACAGCAATCGGTCGAGGCCTTCTGGCAGCAGTTGCAGGCCAGCCATCTGGCCGCCCAGCAGCATGCCGACGTGCCGTTCGAGCGCTTGGTGGAAGCCTTGCAGGTGCGCCGCGACCTCAGCCACACGCCACTGTTCCAGGCCCTGTTCAACCTGATCCAGCGCGATGGCGTGGCGGCCGTGGAGCACGGCTTCGCCGGGCTGGCGGCGCAGCGCCTGGATGTCGAAAGCGACAGCGCCCTGGTGGACATCGGCCTGCATATCGAGCAACACGGCAGCGATTGGCAGTGCGTGCTGGAGTACAACACCGAGCTGTTCCTCGCCGGCACCGCGCAACGCTATGCCGACGAATACCGCCATCTGCTCGACGGTATGCTCGCCCGGCCCGAGGCGCGGCTGTGGGATATCGACCTGGCGAATGCCGATCACGCCCTGCTGCATCGCCCGTGGAACCTGCCGGCGCAAACCCTGAGCGTCGAGGAGGACCTGATCGCCCGTTTCGAGCGCCAGGCCGCACGCACCCCCGACGCGCTGGCCGTCGATTGCCAGGAGCAGCGATACAGCTACGCCCAACTCAACGCCCAGAGCAACCGCCTGGCCCATTGGCTGCGCGCGCAGGGGGTGGGCACCGACGACCTGGTCGCGGTCTGCCTGAGCCGCGGTCCCTGGCTGCTGCCGACCCTGCTGGCGATCCACAAGGCCGGCGCCGCCTACCTGCCGCTGGACCCGCAGCACCCGGCCGAGCGCTTGCGCTTTATCCTCGGGCATGCGCGCCCGGCCCTGGTACTGAGCGAAAGCGCCTGTGGCGATGCGTTGCGCGGGGTCGACAGCCAGTTGCTCGATCAACTGCCGCTGGACGAGCAGCCCATGGACAACCTGGCGCTGGCGGTCGAGCCGTTACAGCGCGCCTATGTGATCTACACCTCGGGCTCCACCGGCACGCCGAAGGGCGTGCAGGTCACCCGCGGCAACCTGAGCAACCTGCTGGCCGGTTTCGATCGCCAGTTGCCGCTCGGCCCGACGGATGTCTGGCTGGCGGGCACCACCTATGCCTTCGATATAAGCAAGCTTGAGCTGTTCCTGCCGCTGCTCAAGGGCGCGGCTATCCTGCTGGCGCGCCGCGAGCAGGTGGCCGATGGTCATCGGTTGTTCGAGCTGCTGCGCCGCGCGACTGTGTTCCAGGCCACGCCGGCCGGCTGGCAGATTTTGCTGGAAACCGGCCGGGCCGACTGGCCGCCGGTGCGCGGCCTGATCGGCGGCGAAGCGGTGCCGGCCGAACTGGTCGGCGTGCTGCAGGCCAAGGGCGTGACCCTGATCAACGCCTATGGCCCCACCGAAACCACGATCTGGTCGACCACCCAGGCGCTGCGCGAGGTAGCGTCCGGGGTCGCCGATATCGGCGCGCCGTTGCTCAACACCCGTTGCTATGTGCTCGACGAAACCCTGCGGCCAGTGCCGCTGGGCAGTAGCGGCGAGCTGTATATCGCCGGTTCCGGGGTGACCCGCGGTTATCAGCATGCCGCCGCGATCACGGCCGCAGCGTACCTGCCCGATCCCTTCGCCGAGCCCGGCAGCCGCATGTACCGCACCGGCGACCTGGTGCGCCGGCGCGCCGACGGTCGTCTGGCCTACATCGGCCGCGCCGATTTCCAGGTCAAGGTGCGCGGTTTCCGCATCGAACCGGGGGAAATCGAATCGCTGCTGCGCCGCTACCCCGGCGTGGAAGAGGCGGTGGTGATGCTCGATACGCGCAGCCACAACCTGTTCGCCTGGCTGCAGGCCGCGGAGCCGGTCGACGACGCGGCCCTGCGCCTGCATCTGGAAGGTCTGTTGCCGGGCTATATGGTGCCGGCCGGGTTTATCCAGGTGCAGCGCTTCGCCCTCAACGCCAACGGCAAGATCGACCGCAAGGCCCTGCCGGCGCCGCAAGGCAACGTCGTGCAAGGCGTGGCGCCGCGCAACGAGCTGGAGCGCGAACTGGCCGAGCTGTGGCAGGAGCTGCTCGGTCTGCCGCAAGTCGGGGTGCTCAGCAGCTTCTTCGAACTGGGCGGCCATTCGCTGCTGGCGATGCGCCTGATGACCCGGATCGAAAGCCGTTTCGGCATCAAGGTCGAACTGCGCAGCCTGTTCCATAACCCGACGATCGCCGGTCTGGCCGAGCGGATCGACAATCCGCAGCGGCCTTCTACCGACCAGGCGCTGGATGAAATGCAACGCCTGCTGGCAGAGATGGAAGACTAAAAATGAATGCGACGACACAACAGGCATTTCTTGAGATCGCGCAGCGCCTGGCCTCCTTGCCGGCGGACAAGAAGCAGCTGTTTCGCCAGCGCCTGGCCGAGAAGGGCATCGACAGCTGGCGTTTGCCGATAGTCCCGGCCAGTTCGGCCGAAGGCGAGGGCGCGCCACTGTCGCAAGCCCAGCTGCGCTTCCTCTCGGCGGAAGCCCTGAGCAGCCGCGCGCTGTACAACCTCTGCTCGGTGCTGCGCTTCGACGGCCGCCTGGATCTCGGGCGCCTGCAGCAGGCCATGCAGCAACTGGTCGAGCGTCACGCGATTCTGCGCACCCGTTACGTGGCCGATGCCCGGGGCCAGTTGCAAGCGCACTGCGAGCAGTGGCAGGCGAGCATGCCGCCAGTCGAGCCGCTGCCGGCCGTCGCCGCGGAGCAGGAACGCTGGTGCGCCGACGAATACGCCCGGCAACTCGCCGAACCCTTCGACCTGAGCCGCAGCGCGCCCTGGCGCTGGCGCGCCTTCAGCGATGCCGAGCAGGGCTCGACCTGGCTGTTCTTCACCATCCACCATGTCGCCTACGATGCCTGGTCGGCCGAGCGACTGACCCGCGAACTGGTCGAGGGCTACCGCGCCCTGACCCTGGGCGAAGCGGCCCGGCAACCTGAACTGAGCATCCAGTACGCCGACTACGCCGCCTGGGAACGCGAGTGGCTGGACAGCGACGATTGCCGCCAGCAGCTCGACTACTGGCGCGCGCTGTTGGCCGACGCGCCGGGCCCACTGGCGTTACCGCTGGATCGCCCACGGCCGCCGGCCGCGCAGCGCCGCCACAGCGGTGCCGTGCTGGTGCGGGAGTTGGCGCCGGCGTTGTCGGCGCAGGTCGACGAGGCCATCCGCAACCAGGGCGTGACCCTGTACATCTATGGCCTGACCGCCTTCGGCTGCCTGCTCGCGCGCTACAGCGGCGAGCGCGACCTGTGCCTCGGCACCTCGGTGGCGCAGCGCGATCGTCCTGAGCTTGCGCCCTTGATCGGCCCGCTGCTCAACACCCTGGTGATTCGCCAGCGCCTGGAGGACGACCCGGATTTCCGCAGCGCCTTGTTGCGTACCCGCGACAGCGTGGCGGCGGCGTTCGACCAGCAAACCCTGCCGTTTGAAAAAATCCTCGAAGCCCTCGAACGTCCTCGCTCCAGCCCGCTGTTCCAGGCGATGTTCGTTCAGGTCGACCTGCCGGAAAGCCGCACCCTGGCCTTGCCCGGTGTCACTGTCGAGGTGCTCGACCCGCCGCAGCGGCACGCGCGTTTCGACCTCACTCTGCGCATGCTGCGCGGCGCCGACCAGTGTTTGCGCTGCGAACTGGAATACAGCGACGAGCTGTTCGATGCGGCCACCGCCGGGCAACTGCTCGACGACTTGCAGGCGATTCTGCAGGACGCCTCGGCTCATCCCCAGCGGCGCCTGTCCGAGTTGCGCCTGGCTTCGCCGCTCAGCGAACTGAACGGCCCGGCGCTGGACGGGGCGCCCTTGCCGCTGGACCAACAGGTGCTGCAATGGGCCGCCCGCACGCCGCACGCGCCGGCGCTGTGCACCAGCCAGCAGCAGCTCGATTACGCCGGCCTCGGCGATGCCTCCCTGGCCCTGGCGGCGCGGTTGGCCGAGCAAGGCATAGGCCCGGGCCAGGTGGTCGCCCTGTGCATGCCGCGCACCGCGGAACAACTGGTGGCGACCCTGGCCTGTTGGCAGCGCGGCGCGACCTGCCTGTTCCTTGATCCGGCACAGCCGCCGCAGCGTTTAAGGCAACTGCTGGAAAGCAGCGCGGCAAGCCTGTTGCTGACCCTGGCCGATGGGCCGGCGTTGAGCAGCGGCGTCGCGCGTTTGGTACTGGGCGCCGCCGATCTGACGGCGAGACCATCTGCATCCTTTACCGCGAGCCTGAGTCAGGCCGAACAGCCGGCCTATCTGATCTACACCTCGGGCTCGACCGGCCAGCCCAAGGGCGTGCTGGTCAGCCACGCCAACCTGGCGCACTACGCCGCCGCGGTGAGCCAGCGTTTGCAGGCCAAAGCCGGCAGCCGCTGGGCGACCCTGGCGACGGTGGCGGCGGACCTGGGGCTGACCTGCGTATTCGCCGCGCTACAGGCCGGCGATCCGCTGGTATTGCCCGATGCGGCGCTGGCCTTCGATCCGCCCGGCTGGGCCGATTTTCTCGCCCAGCAGCCGGTGGACTGCCTGAAGATCGCGCCGTCGCACCTGCGCGGCTTGCTGGCCCTGGACGATGCCCGGCGGGTGCTGCCCAGGGAATTGCTGATCCTCGGCGGCGAGGGCTTCGATGCGGCCTTGCTCGAACGCATCCGCGAACTGGCCCCCGACCTGCGCGTGTTCAATCACTACGGTCCCTCGGAAACCACGGTCGGCGTGATTTGCGGCGAGATTGCGGCGGCCGCCGCGGTCGAGCAGGGCGGCTATCTGCCGCTTGGCCAGCCGCTGGCCGGCTGCGAACTGCGCATCGTCGATGCTCACGGCAACAGCGTGCCGCTCGGCGTGGCCGGGGAACTGTTGATCGGCGGCCCGCAGGTTTCGCTGGGTTATCTCGGCCAGCCCGAAGCGACTGCCGCCGCGTTCGGTCGCAACGCCGAGGGTCGGCGCTTCTACCGCAGCGGCGACCGGGTGCGCCTGGACTGTAACGGCCGGCTGCTGTTTCTCGGGCGCCAGGACGATCAGGTGAAGATCCGCGGTTTCCGTGTCGAACCGGGCGAGATCGGCGCCTGGCTCGGCGCCCAGCCCCAGGTCCGCGAGGCCGCGGTGCTGGCCCGGGAGATCCAGGGCCGGATGCAACTGGTGGCCTATATCAGCCCGGCTCTGGCGCCTGCCGAGCTGGCCGCCTTGCAGGCCGCGGCGAAAAGCCAGTTGCCGGAACCCATGCTGCCCGCCCACTGGCTGAGCCTGGACACGCTGCCGCTGGCGGCCAACGGCAAGCTGGACCGGCGCGCCTTGCCCGAACCGGCGACGAACCCGTTGGCCGAGGATGCCGAGCAAGCGCCCTTCGGCGCCACCGAGCAGCGCCTGGCGCGGCTGTGGTGCCAGATACTCGGCTGCGCCTCGGTCGCCCGTCAGGACGATTTCTTCGCCCTTGGCGGCGACTCGATTCTCAGCCTGCAATTGATCGGCCTGGCCGCCCGCGAAGGACTCAAATTGCAGCCGCGCGACGTGCTGGAGCACTCGACCCTGGCGGCCATGGCGTTGAATGCCGACTGCCGTACCGAGCCGCGCTTGGCTGGCATCCTCGCCGCGTTCCGCGAATTGCTGGCGCAGCCGGATCTGGGGCCGGACGACGACTTCTTCGCCGCCGGCGGCGACTCGATCCTCAGCCTGCAACTGATCGCCCGGTTGCGCCAGGCCGAGCTGCGCCTGATGCCGCGTCAACTGCTGGAAAACCCGACGCCGCGGCAATTGGCCAAGGCGCTCGCGCCGCTTTCTGCGGCCGTCGCTACGGCGGCCGTCGACATGGCGCCCGCCGTCAACCCGGTTGGCCGCCTGTCCCACGCCCAGGAACGGCTGTGGTTTATGCAGCAACTCGATCCCGGCGCAACCGCCTATAACGTCACGCAGTTGCTGGCCTTGCGCGGCGAGCTGGATGTGCAACGCCTGCAACGGGCCTGTCAGGGCCTGATCGAGCGTCATGAAGCCTTGCGCTGCCGCTTCTTCGAGGATAACGGGCAGGTCCGCCAGCGTCTGCTCGAGGCGCCCGAGGCGAGCTTCGTGGTGCACGACCTGAGTGCGCTGTCGGCGCCCGAGCGGGAAGCGGCGATTGCCCACGCCGCGCAGCGGGTCTTCGATCTGGCCGAGGGGTCGCTGCTGGCGATCGATCTGTTCCGCCTCGGCGCGGAGGATTACCGCCTGCTGTTCAACGTGCACCATATCGCCGTGGACGGCTGGTCCATGGGCCTGCTGGTGCAGGACTTGGCGCGCATCTATCAGGGCCGGCACGAGGCCGCTCCGACGGGCTTGCTGGAGTTGATCGAGGCGCAACGCCAGCGCCTGGAAGGCGCGCCGGGCCAGGCCTTGCTGGACTACTGGCAGCAGCGTTTGCAGGGCCTGGGCGACGAGGCCCTGGAGCTCTCCGAACGCCCGCGTCCGGCGTTGCAGGACTATGCCGGCGCCCGCGCGGAATTCCCGCTGCCGCGCGTCCTCACGGCCGCGCTCGAAGCCCGGGCGAAGCAGTTAGGGGTGACGCCCTTCGTGTTGTATTTCGCCGCGCAGCAGTTGCTGTTGTGGCGCCATTCCGGGCGCCGCGATTTCGCCATCGGCCTGCCCGTGGCCGGACGCGAATCGGCGGCCGACCAGGCGTTGGTCGGCTTGTTCGTCAACACCCTGGCCTATCGGGTGCAGGTCGATGAGCGGCAAAGCCTGCAAGCCTTTATTCAGGCGCTGAACCAGCGTCTGGCCGAGGACCGGGCGCATCAGGCGTTGCCGTTCGAACAACTGCTCGAGGTGCTCGATGTCGAGCGCAGCCTCGACCGCACCCCGTTGTTCCAGACCCTGTTCAACTACCAGGTGGACCATCAGGGCGCGCGCAGCCTGCAATTGCCGGGTATCGAGGTAGCGCCCCAGGCTCTGCCGGACGACGTGGTCAGCGCAAAGTTCGACCTGACCTTCAATCTGTTCACCCAGGGCCGTGGCGATGGCGCCGCGACCCAATTGATCGTCGAATACGCGACGGCCCTGTTCGGCCCCGCCAGCGCCCGGCGCCTGGTGGACGACTACCTGGGCGTGCTCGGCAGCCTGGCTAGCCTGGACCCGCGCCTGCCGCTGCTGGAGCTGCCGCTGGCGTCGGTCGAGAGCCTGGTGACAGCCGGCGCAACCGCAGACCTGAGCGTTGACGCGGACTTCGTCACGCGCTTCGACGCCCAGGCCGCGATCCATCCCGAGCGCACCGCGGTGTTCTGCCGCGGTCGCCGGCTGAGCTACGGGCAATTGCAGGACCAGGCCAACCGCCTGGCTCATTGGTTGCTGGCCCAGGGCGTGGCGTCCGAGTCGACGGTGGCCTTCTGCCTGCCGCGCGACGAACGCTTGCTGGTGTGCCTGCTGGGTATCCAGAAGGCCGGGGCGCTGTATTTGCCGCTCGATCCGAGCCATCCACCGGCCCGTCAGGCGGCCATTCTCGAACGGGCGCGGCCGCGACTGCTGCTCTGCGACCGACTGGATCACCAGCTGCCGGCGACGCTGCGCTGCCAGCGCTGGTGCGACCTGACGCTGCAGGATTACCCCGCGCAGGCCCCGGCGCTGCCGGTGAATCTGCGGCAACTGGCCTATACCCTCTACACCTCCGGCTCCACCGGGCAGCCCAAGGGCGTGCAGATCAGCCGCGGCAACTTCGCCAATTTCCTCCTGGCGATGGAACGCGCCTTGCCCCTGGGCGAGGTCCGCCGCTACCTGGCGCTGACCACCGTGACCTTCGATATCAGCGGCCTGGAACTGTGCCTGCCGCTGGTGCGCGGCGGCACCGTAGTGCTGGCCGACGACGAAGAACGCCAGGACCCCGTGCTGCTGGCGCAACTGATCCGCGATCAGGTGGTGGATTTGATCCAGGCGACGCCGGCGACCTGGGCGATGCTGCTGCAAGGCGATCGTCAGGTGCTGGCAGGGCGTGTGGCCCTGGCCGGTGGCGAGGCGCTGGCGGCGGAACTGGCCGCCGAGCTGCGCCAAGCCGTGGGCTGCCTGATCAACGTCTACGGGCCGACCGAAACCAGCGTCTGGTCGACCTGGACCCCGGTTGTGAAATTGGATTCTCCAGTCGTGCCGATTGGCAGGCCGCTGCTCAACACCCGCTGCCATGTGCTCGACGAACACCTCTGCGAGGTGCCGCCGGGGCGCGCCGGCGAACTCTATGTCGCCGGCGAGGGCCTGGCGCGCGGCTATGCCGGGCAGGCGGCGCTGACCGCCGAGCGCTTTATCGCCGACCCGTTCGGCGCGGACGGCGGTCGCCTGTACCGCACCGGCGACCTGGCGCGCTGGCAGGCCGATGGCCAGCTGTACTACCTGGGCCGCACGGACGACCAGATCAAGCTGCGCGGTTTCCGTATCGAACTGGGTGAAATCGAGGCCGCATTGCTCGCTCACCCCGACCTCGCCCAGGCGGTGGTGGCGGTGCAGGGCGAGCAACTGGCGGCGTTCTGGGTGCCGCGTCCCGGCACTGCGCCGAGCGCGGACATAGTGCGCGAACATCTGCAGGTGCGCCTGCCCGCTTACATGCTGCCGACCCACCTGCAAGCGCTGGAGCGGCTGCCGCTCAACAGCAACGGCAAGGTGGACCGCAAACAATTGCCGCAGGTGCGTAACGAGCACCGGGCGCCCAGCGCGGCCCAGCGGCCGTCGACGGCCAACGAGGCGCTGCTCGGCGAGATCTGGGCGCAGGTGCTGAAGCTCGAACAGGTGCCGCTCGATGGCCACTTCTTCCAGTTGGGCGGGCATTCGTTGATGGCCGCCCAGGTGCGTTCGCGCTTGCGCGAGCAGGGCTTCGAAGTGCCCTTGCGCTGGCTGTTCGAAACCCCGTTGCTGACGGAACTGGCCGCGCGGCTCGACGCTCAGGCCGGCACCCTCGATCCCGCCGGGCTGTCGATCGCCAAGGTCGACCAGCAGCTCGACCAGCCGCTGTCCCCGGCCCAGCAACGGGTCTGGCTGATGCAGCAACTGGACCTGGCCGACAGCAGCTTCAATATGAGCAGCAGCGTGCGCCTGGGTGGCGAGCTGGATTCCGTCGCCCTGGAGCGGGCGTTGCAAAGGCTGGTGCGGCGGCACGCGATCCTGCGCACCACCTACCATCAGCGCGAGGGCGAGGTGCGCCAGCGCATCCACCCGCAGTCGACGGTGGCGCTGCCAGTACTGGCCTCGAGCGAGGCGCAATGGCCGCACGCCGCCCGCGAGCTAGCCCGGCGGCCGTTCGACCTGAGCGGCGAAGCGCCGCTGCGCGCGGTGCTGTACCGGGTCGGCGAGCACGAGCATGTGTTGCAACTGGTGCTGCACCATATCGCCTCCGACGGTTGGTCCGGCTCCGTACTGGTCGGCGAGCTGATCGAGGGCTACGAGGCCTACAGCCAGGGAACGCTGCCGGTGGAGACGGAGCTGGCGATCCAGTACGTCGACTATGCCGTCTGGCAGGGCTCGGCGGCGATGCGCGCGCGTCAACGCCAAAGCCTGGACTTCTGGCGCCGCACCCTGGCCGGGGTGCCGAGCCAGGTGCCGTTGCCGTTCGACTTCCCGCGGGCGGAGCGCGACGGCGGCGCCGGCGCGGCGCTGGACTTCCAGTTGCCGGCGGCGACTTTGGCCCGGCTCGAGGCCTTTCAGCGGGACAGCGGGATTTCCCTGTTCATGCTGCTGTTGACCGCCTACGCCGCGGTGCTGCAACGCGAGACCCAGGGCCGCGATCTGGTCATCGGTACCGATGTGGCCAACCGCGAACACCCGGCCACCGAAGCCTTGATCGGCTTCTTCGTCAATCTGCTGGCCCTGCGCATCCGCCTGCAACCGGAGCTGAGCTTCCGTGAACAGGCAGCAAGGGTGCGCGACGTCTGCCTGGAGGCGTTCGCCTGGCAGGACACCCCCTTCGAGCAGGTCGTGGAGTGCCTCGACCTGCCGCGCGTGGCCAATCTGCACCCGCTGTTGCAGACGCTGTTCGTGCTCGACAACACGCCGCGTCAGCAGCGCCGGCTCGGCAACCTGCAGGTCACCCCGCTGCTCGGCGAGCAACAGCATTCCAAATTCGATATGGCGCTGTTCGCCAGCGCCGACGGCGATGCCCTGAGCCTGCGCTGGGTGTATCGCACCAGTCTGTTCCGCCCGGCCACCGTCGAGCGTCTGCGCGATGCCTACCTGGCCTTGCTGGACGCCGCCCTCGGCGCGCCGGACAGCCCCATCGATGCCTTACCTCTGTCTTCCAAGGGAGCCGCTGTCATGTCCACGTCCACGGACAACCCGTTGCAACGCAAGATGAGCAAATTGGGCAAGCTGCGCCAGAGCGGCCCGGCGAACGCGCTCGAACCGATCGAAACCCGGCCGCTGCGCGCCGGTTCGAGTTTCCCCCTGCAGGTGCTGCTGCGCGACCGCGAGTTGACACCGGCGATCTGGGCCGAGGCCAACCGCGACAAGGTCGAAGGCTGGTTGCGCGAGCATGGCGGTATCCTTTTCCGCGGTTTCGACCTGCCGACCCCGGCGGATTTCGAAGGCTTCTGCCAGGCCCTGTGCCCGGAGCTATACGGCCAGTACGGCGACCTGCCGAAGAAGGAGGGCGGCAAGAACATCTACAAATCCACGCCCTATCCCAAGGACCGGATGATCCTGTTCCACAACGAGAGCGCCCACCAGCACCGCTGGCCGCGCCGGCAATGGTTCTATTGCGAGACGCCGGCTGCCCGCGGCGGCGCCACGCCGATCGTCGACAGCCGCGAGGTGTACCGCGAGTTGCCGGCCTGGTTGCAGGAAAAATTGCGCAGCAAGCAACTGATGTACGTGCGTAATTTCAGCGCCAGCCTGGACGTCAGTTGGCAGCATTTCTTCCAGACCGAGGAACGTGCCGAAGTCGAGCGGATCTGCCGCGAGAGCGCTATCGAGTTCCACTGGCGCGGCGCGGGCGACCTGCATACCCGCCAGGTCTGCCCGGCGGTGATCCTGCACCCGCTGACCGGCGACGCCAGCTTCTTCAACCAGGTTCAGCTCTATCACCCGGCGTTTCTCGACGCCGATATCCGCGAGCAGTTCCTCAAGGGCGGCGATGCCTTGCCCAGGCAAGTGTTCTACGGCGACGGCTCGGAACTGGAGGACAGCGCCATCGAGGCGATCAACGCCGCCTACGAGCGCTGCGCGGTGCGCTTCGACTGGCAACAGGGCGATGTGGTGATGCTCGACAACATGCTCGCGGCCCACGCCCGCGACCCGTTCGAAGGCGAGCGGCGGATCGTCGTCGCCATGGGCGACATCTACCGCCGCGACCAGGTCGCGGCCGCCCCGGCGCAGGCCGCTGAAGCAGGCATGGAGGTGACACCGTGATGGACCTTGGATTGACCCTTTCACCGGCACAGAAACAACTGGCCGAGGCCAACCCGCAGGCGTACCGCTGGGTGCGCATACAACTCGCCGGGGTCGCGCCCGAGCTGATCGAACGGCGCCTGCGCGACTGCCTGTGCCGGCACCAGGCATTGCGTTTGCGTTACCAACGCCCGCTGGGGGCCACCGGCTTGCGGCAGCGCGTGGCCGAACCGGGCGAACTGCGCCTGGACTGGCGACAAGCGGCTTCCAGCGAGGCCATGGATGCCGACGGTTGGCTGCACGAAGCCCAGGCCCACTGCCGGGCGCAGCAGCCCGATGTACTCGCCTGGTTGCTCGATGAACAGCTGCTGCTGGCCGTGCCGGTCTACTCGCTGGATTCGCGCAGCCTCGACCAGTTGCGCAACGACTTGCTGGGGCAGGGCACGGCGCTGGACGCGGAACCCATGCAGTACGGCGAATACGTCGAGTGGATCGGCGCCCTGCAACTGGACGAGGACGCCGAGCAGGGCGCGCAGTTCTGGCGCAACCTGGCCCTGCACGAGGTGCCGGGCATGCGCCTGACCGAGCGCTATGGCATGGCCAGTGGCGCCCGTGCCTGCGTGCAACTGGCGCTCGAGCCGGCAGTGCCGGCGGCGTTGCAGGCGTTGGCGACGCGCGAAGGGCTCGCCGTCGAACAGCTCGCCCTGGCCGCCTGGGGCGCTTTGCTCGGTCGCCTCAACGGCCAGCGTAACGGCCAGTTCGGCGTCCAGCACGACCCCCGTGACGACTATGAGGAATTGCAGGGCGCTTACGGGCTGTTCGAGCAGACCCTGCCCATGCGGTTGCAGCTATCGGAACACGCCACCTGGCTCAGCCTGGCCCGGCAACTGGCCCGGCAATTGGAGAACGCCGTGGTCTGGCAGGAATACCTCGGCCAGGCGCAACTGCTGCCGGATTGGCGCGCCAGCTACCAGGCGGGGCTGCGCGTGCAGCCTCTGTCCGACGTGCAGGCGCTGTCCTTCGACAGCCCGGTCGAGCTGCAATTGCAACTGGCCCTCGACGAGCGCGGCCGCGGCCAGTTGGCGCTGGCCTATGACGCCGGCCTGTACCGCCGCGAACAGATGCAGCTGCTGCTGCGCCGTTATGCGCACTGGCTCGGCCAGCTGTTGCAGGCGCCGCAAACGCCCTTGGACGACCTCGACGCGCTGCTGCCGGAGGAGGCGCAGCCACTGCCGGCGGCCGAAGGTCTGCAAGCGGATCTGGATCTGGTCGCGAGCTTCCGCGCGCACGCCCGCGCCCAGCCGACCCGGCCGGCGCTGCGCGATGGCCAGCAGCTGCTGTCCTACGCCGAGCTGGATGCCCTGAGCGACCGCGTCGCCGGCAGCCTGCGCCAGGCCGGCATCGGCTGCGACCAGTTGGTGGCGCTGTACCTGCCGCGCGGCGCGCAGATGCTGATCGCCATGCTGGCCTGCTTCAAAGCCGGCGCGGCCTACCTGCCGCTGGACCCGGCGCAGCCGCCGTTGCGTCTGGCCGGCATCCTCGATGACGCGAAGCCCGCCATGCTGCTGCACCTCGACGGCCTGGCGCCTAACAGCGATGTAGCCGCCATGCCCTGGTCCACGGCCAGCAGCGGGCCGGCGTTCAGCACGCCGCTGGCCAGTGCGCCGCAGCACCTGGCCTACGTGCTCTACACCTCGGGCACCAGCGGCAAGCCCAAGGGCGTGCAGATCGAGCAAGGCCAGTTGCGTCATTACGTCACCCAGGTGACTCATGCCCTGGACCTGCCAGAGGGCGGGCATTACGGGCTGGTTTCCTCCCTGCTCGCCGACCTGGGCAACACCGTACTCTACCCGGCCTGGTTGCAGGGCGGCTGCGTGCACCTGCTGAGCCAGGCCAGCGTTACCGACGCGCAGGCCTTCGCCGAGGAGTTGCGCGAGTACCCGCTGGATGTGTTAAAGATCGTGCCTTCGCATCTGCAAGCGCTGATCGGCGAACACCCGGCGGACGGCGTCCTGCCGCGCCAGGTGCTGGTACTCGGCGGCGAAGCGATCGGCGAAAGCCTGCTGGCGCGCCTGGCGCAGGCCGCGCCCGGCTGCCGCCTGTACAACCACTACGGGCCGACGGAAACCACCGTGGGGGTGCTGTGGCGGGCCATCGATATCGAACGAGGCGTCAGCGGTACGGCATTGAGCCAGGTGCTCGGCGATAACCGTATCCACCTGCTCGACGAGCGCCAACGGCCGGTGCCATCCGGTCAGGCGGGGGAGTTGTGCATCGCTGGCAGCAGCGTTGGCCGTGGCTACGTGGGCGGCGTCGGCGGTGCGGCGTTCGGCAGCGATCCGCTGTCCGGTGCGCGTCTGTATCGCAGTGGCGACCTGGCTC
>CBIHQF010000031.1:0-14237 GCA_966211665.1 uncultured Pseudomonas sp.
CGCCCACCACCCGGGAGAGCATTTCTTCCTGCAACAGCCGCGAGCAGATCGACACGGCGAAGGTCCAGCACGCCAAGCTCAGGCCCCAGAGCAGCAGCGAACCTTCGTGGGCGCCCCACACGGCGCTGAACTTGTAATACCAGGGCAGCGCGCTGTTGGAGTTTTGCGCCACGTAGGCGACGGAGAAGTCGTCGACCATAAAGGCGTAGGTCAGGCAGATAAAGGCGAACGCCATAAAGCTGAACTGGCCCCAGGCCGCCGGTTGCGCCAGGCTCATCCACTGGCGATCGCCGCGCCAGGCGCCGATCAGCGGCAGGGTGGCCTGCACCAGCGCCATGCACAGGGCCAGGATCATCGCCAGGTGGCCGAGCTCGGGGATCATTGCGCGCCTCCTGCTGGGATGGACTGGGTGGCGGCGTCATGCTGTTGCTTCATGCCGCTCTGCTCCAGGGCTTGCATGACTTCCGGCGGCATGTAGTTTTCATCGTGCTTGGCCAGCACCTCATCGGCGATCAGGGTGCCGCTGCCGTCGAGTTTGCCCATCGCGACTATGCCCTGGCCTTCGCGGAACAGATCCGGGAGGATACCGCTGTAGCGGATGGTCACGCTCTTCACCCCATCGGTAACCACGAAATCGGTGTCCAGGGAGTCGCTGGAACGCTTCACCGAGCCCTTCTCGACCAGGCCTCCGGCACGGATGCGCGTGTCCTGCGGCGCTTCGCCATTGGCGATCTGGGTCGGCGAATAGAACAGGTTGATGTTCTGTTGCAGCGCGCTGAGGGCCAGGGCAACGGCAATGCCGACACCGGCTAGGATCGCCAGGACGATATACAGACGCTTCTTGCGTACAGGGTTCACTTCGACTCCTCCCGACGCAAACGGCGCGCCTCGTCTTGCAGATAACGGCGGCGCGCCAGGATCGGCAGCGCCAGATTCAGCCCGAGCACCGCCAGGCTGATGCCATAGCACGACCAGACATAGACGCCGTGATTGCCCATGGCGATAAAGTCGCTGAAACTGGCGAAACTCATTGTGGCTTCTCCACCAATGCTTGGATCTCGGCCTTGGCCCAACTGCTGCGTGCCTCGCGCTTGAGCACTTCGAGGCGCATGCGCAGCAACAGCACGGTGGCGAAGAAGCAGTAGAAGCCCAGAACCATCAGCAGCAACGGCATCCACATCTCGAACGGCATGGCCGGTTTGGACACCACGCTGAAGGTGGCCGGCTGGTGCAGGGTGTTCCACCACTCCACCGAATATTTGATGATCGGGATATTCACCACCCCGACCATGGCCAGCACCGCGCAGGCCTTAGCGGCGCTGTCGCGGTTGCTGATCGCCTGGCCCAGGGCGATCACGCCGAAATACAGGAACAGCAGAATCAGCATCGCGGTCAGGCGCGCGTCCCAGACCCAATAAGTACCCCAGGTCGGCTTGCCCCAGACGGCGCCAGTGACCAGGGCGATAACCGTCATCCAGGCGCCGATGGGCGCGGGGTGCTGCTGGGCGACGGCGGCGTGTTTCATCTGCCACACCCGGCCGACGCGGCCGGCCGCCGCCAGCATCCCGTAGATCGACTGGGCCAGGAACGCCGCCGGCACGTGGATATAGATGATGCGGAAGCTGTTGCCCTGCTGATAATCCGGTGGTGCAAAGGCCAGGCCCCAGACCAGACCGACGGCCAGCAGCACAGCCGCCGCCACGGCCAACCACGGCAGCCAGCGACCGCTGATTTCATAAAACCATTTGGGCGAGCCCAGTTTGTGAAACCACGTCCAATTCATCGACTTACTCATCAGTCAGCGCGGCCATGGCGAAATCGCCGTAGCCGCGGATGCAATTCGGGGGCCATCAGACTTGAACGCCCTCGGTGAAACTATCATTCGCCGACGCTGATCTTCAGGCCGGCGGCGATGGCTAGCGGCGTCAAGGTCACCGCCAAGGCGGCGAGACTCGCCAACCACAATAGATGACCAAGCGCCGGTAGTCCTTGCAGGCTCGCCTGCAAAGCCCCGCTACCGAGAATCAGCACCGGGATATACAGCGGCAAGATCAGCAACGCCAGCAACAAACCGCCGCGTTTGAGCCCCACCGTCAGCGCCGCGCCGACCGCGCCGAGCAGGCTCAGTACCGGCGTACCCAATAGCAGCGACACCAACAATACCGGCAGGCAGCGCCCCGGCAAGCCCAGCATCAGGGCCAGCAGAGGTGCCAGCAGCACCAATGCCAGGCCGGAAAACAGCCAGTGTGCCAGGACCTTGGCCAATACCAGAAGCGCCAGGGGGTGCGGCGAAAGGACCCACTGCTCCAGCGAGCCGTCCTCGAAATCGCTGCGGAACAAGCCATCCAGCGAGAGCAATACCGCCAGCAGCGCCGCCACCCAGATCAAGCCGGGCGAGAGGCTTTTCAACAGTTCGGTCTGCGGCCCCACGGCCAGCGGGAACAGCGCGATGACGATGGCGAAAAACACCAGCGGATTGGCCAGCTCGGCCGGGCGGCGGAACAGCAGTCGCGCTTCGCGAGCCAACAGCAGGGTAAATACATTGCTCATGGCCGGCGCTGTCCCAGATCAAGTTCGCGATAACCGGCAGGCTTGACCGTCAGCGTGTGATGGGTGGTGAGCACCACCAGACCGCCCTGCTGGCAATGCCGGGCCAGGTGATCTTCCAATTGGGCCACCGCAGCCTTGTCGAGTGCGGTGAAGGGCTCATCGAGCACCCACAACGGCGGGCCGTCCAGGTACAGACGCGCCAGCGCCACGCGCCGCTGCTGCCCGGCGGACAGGGTATGACAGGGCACATCCTCGAAACCGCGCAGACCGACCGCTTCCAGCGCCTGCCAGATCGCCGCGCGCTCGGCCGGGTGATGCAGGGCGCACAGCCAGGCGAGGTTTTCCTCGGCGGTGAGCAAGCCCTTGATCCCGGCGGCGTGGCCGATCCAGAGTAGATTGCGCGCCAGCTCGGCGCGTTGCGCAGCCAACGGCTGGCCGTGCAAGCGGATTTCACCGGCGGTAGGTTGCATCAAACCGACCAGCAAACGCAGCAAGCTGGTCTTGCCGCTGCCGTTGGGCCCCGAGACTTGGAGCATCTCGCCGGGAACCAAGCGCAAGTCCAGGCCTTCGAAGAGCAAGCGCCAGTCCCGCTCACAGGCGAGCGCCACGGTTTCGAGCAGGGGACTGGTCAAAGCATGGACACCTGATATGGATACCTAATACGGTTCAAGTCGACGGCATCCCGGCCGCTATACTGACGCCAATTGAATGCGCAGCCGACCCGGACGGGGGGCGATTATACATGCCATGCCCCTTCACCCGCAGTGGGCATTTTCGACAGGTTGTAACCCGCCCATGAGCGAAATCAGCAGCCCCAGAAATATCGGCCCCATAGCCCCGAGCAACCGCCCGAATGCCGTGACCAACGATCTGGCCTTGAAGCTGCTGCAGCCGCTGCAAGGGCTGCTGGCCAGCGGCGAGAGCGCCAACGCCGAGGTGGTCGAACTCAAACAGATGGCGCAAAGCTTTCAATTGCTGCTCAAGCTGACCCTCGACAACGGTCGCCAAGCGACCCTGCAAGCCAGCAGCCCGCGACCGCTGGCCCAGGGCACCGCACTGGCCGTCACCGCCCTATCCGAGACCCAATTGGCGGTGGCCCTGCAGGCCGGCGGCAACAAAGCCATGACCAGCCTGGACCTCGACCAACTGCCGATCGGCACCTTGCTGCAAGGCCGGGTCGAGGCCCGCGAACAACTGCTTCAAGGCAAAACCCAGCAAGTCATCTACAAAGTGCAGGTGAACCTGCTCAACACCCCGCTGGCCGGCAGCAAACTGTCTTTGGAGACGCCGCTGCAACTGCCGCTCGGCAGCCTGCTCAGCGCGCAGGTTCAGGGCAGCCAGGCGCTGAATTTCCTGCCGCTCAGCGGCCGCCTCGATCAACTGGCGCTGAGCCAACAACTGGCCAGCCAGCACAGTCGCCAGGGCTCCCTGGATGGCCTGTTCAAAGCCTTGCAAGGCCTCGGCGGCAAGGAAGGGCTACCGGAAGGCCTGCGCGGCAGCATCGACAAGCTGTTCGCCGCCCTGCCCGACGCCGGCCAGCTGAGTAACGCCAAAGGCCTGGGCCAGGCTTTGGAAAACAGCGGGCTGTTTCTCGAAAGCAAACTGCTCGGTGGCCAGACTCAGGCCCTGCCGACCGATATGAAGGCCAACCTGCTGCGGCTGATTACCCAGTTAATGCCGCTGCTGCCCGGTAGCGCCCCGCTCAACGCCGCCAACGCCGGCATGGCGCAGATGCTGCCGGCGTTCGCCCGCAACCTGCTGGGTTCGCTCGGGCAACCCGGCTCGCGCCAGCAGGCGTTGAGCTTTCCGTTGCCGTCGCGGCTATTGCAGGCGATGGAGGGCGAAGGCGACCTGGAGACCTTGCTGAAGCTGGCGGCCGCTGCGGTGTCGCGTTTGCAAACCCATCAGCTGTCCAGCCTGGCGCAAAGCCAGGTCGGCCCGGACGGCAACCTGCTGACCACCTGGCAGTTGGAAATTCCCATGCGCAACCAGCAGGAACTGGTGCCATTGCAGGTGAAGATCCAGCACGAGGAACAGCAGAAATCGGCGAAGAACGAACAGAAGGAAACCCTGTGGAAGGTCGAACTGGCCTTCGATCTCGAGCCCCTCGGCCCGCTGCAAGTGCAGGCGCAGCTGGTGCGCGGCAACCTGTCCAGCCAGCTGTGGGCCGAACGCCCCGGCACCGTCAGCCTGATAGATGCCGAACTGAATACCCTGCGCGAGCGCCTGACCGCCGCCGGCCTGCAGGTCGGTGAATTGGCCTGCCGCCAAGGCACGCCGCCACAAGGGCCGAAAACCCACCTGGAACAACGCTGGGTCGACGAAACCGCATGAAAAAATCCGCACCGCGCCAGGCCATCGCCCTCACCTACGACGGCAAGAACGCCCCCAGCCTCAGCGCCAAGGGCGACGACGAGCTGGCGGAAGCGATACTGGCGATCGCCCGCGAATATGAAGTACCGATCTATGAGAACGCCGAACTGGTGCGGCTATTGGCGCGCCTGGAGTTGGGCGATGCGATCCCCGAACAGCTGTATCGCTGCATCGCCGAGATCATCGCCTTCGCCTGGTACCTGAAAGGCAAATGCCCGCAGGGCTTCGAACCCGATGGCGACCGCGACATCACCCCGCCCCTGCCGTTGCTCGAGGGCCCGGCTCGTTAGCGTAAAAAGCCGTACCGATAGCGCCTCGTAGGATAAGCCTTGGCGCAATCCGGGATCGCCTTCCGGATCGACATCGTACCCGTGCGTTGGCTACCGAATATGTAGGAGGCGCAACCCCACGGCGAATGCAGCTTGCGGGCTACCCATGCTTGCATGGCAAAGTCCGAAGGGAATTAACCGCACAGTCGCGCCGGCACGATCCGATGCAATCCGGGAAAAATCGGTGCCTGTACCATTGCTTCCCGGATTGCGCCAAAGGCTTATTCGGGCTACGAGCGCAGGCAAACATCGCACTTGGGTAGCCGGATGAAATCCGGGTTATGGAACAACGGGAAATTAACGGACTTTCGGCTGGTTCAGCTTGGCGACCAACTCGGCTTCGGCCTTGCTCAAACCGCAGGACTGGGTCAGGTCGTCCACGGTGGCGCCCAAACCGACCAGCCGCGCCGCCTGAGTAAAGGACAGGCTGCTGTGGTCGCGCTGTTCGATCTGGGTCAGTTTGTCCGGCAGGGGTGCGACCGTGCGGCGCAACTCATGGAGTTCTTCGCCCATGCGGATGCTGCCGGCGAGGTAGGCATCCAGCCGCTTGCGCAATTCCTTGATGTGCTGGTCGCGCACGGCGTCGCGCCCGGCCTGCAGTTGCGCCAGATGCCGCTGCTGCATCGCCAGCCAGACACAGGTGCCGACCAGCCCCATACACAGCAGCGCGAGCACGATCAGCGCGATATCGAGCATGTTCAGCGTCTCGGCACGCTGCGAACGTGGGCGCTGGCGCGAACCCGCAGCCTGGCCGAAGCGATCCGTCGAGGCACTAGATGCTCTCCAACTCGGACCATTCTTCTTCGCTCATCATCTTGTCCAGCTCGACCAGAATCAGCAGCTCGCCGTTCTTGTTGCACACACCCTGGATGAACTTGGCCGACTCGTCGTTGCCGACATTAGGCGCGGTTTCCACTTCCGATTGGCGCAGGTACACCACTTCGGCGACGCTATCGACCATGATGCCGACGACCTGCTTGTCCGCCTCGATGATCACGATACGGGTGTTATCGGTGACCTCGGAGGAATCCAGGCCAAAGCGCTGACGGGTATCGATAACCGTGACCACAGTGCCGCGCAGGTTGATGATCCCCAGCACAGAGCTCGGCGCGCCCGGCACCGGCGCGATCTCGGTGTAGCGCAGCACTTCCTGGACCTGCATGACATTGATGCCATAGGTCTCGTTATCCAGACGGAAGGTCACCCATTGCAAAATGGGATCTTCAGCACCCTGTGCAGAACTTTTCTTCATATCCCCAGCCTCGTCATAAGCCGCCCTATGCGGCGTGCGCGGTCGGAACCGCCCGTCATCATCTGCCGAACCCGCGCAAACCGCGAGCCCGCTGTCTCTCGATCAATGTACCTGGCCATTGACCATACGCTTGGTGGCGCCGCTGGCGATCAGTTCGGCCAACGCCGCTATATCCAATAAAGCACACATATGCTCGATCACCGTACCGGCCAACCAGGGTCGCTGGCTGCGGCGGGTACGCCATTTGATCTCGTTCGGATCCAGGCGGATCGAACGACTGACCTCATGCACCGCCAGCCCCCACTCGTAGCCCCCCACTGAGATCACATACTGCAAGCCCTGGCGAAAATCGTCGCGATAACGTTCGGGCATCACCCAGCGCGCCGTGTCCAGCACTTTCAGGTTGCCGGCCGGGCTCGGCAGAATACCGAGAAACCAGTCGGGCTGGCCAAATAATGGCGTCAGCTCCTGACCCGCCAACGGGTAAATCGATCCCAGGCATACCAGCGGTACGGCCAGGGTCAGACCGGCGACATCGAACAACAGGCATTCGAAGGGTTCTTGCGCCCAGGCGGGCCGCTCGTTCGACGCGACCGGCGCATGGGCCAATGGCGTTGCATGCGGGTTGATTTCCGCCACCGGCTCGACCACCACGACAGGCGGCTCGCCGATCGGCAGGCGGATGGGCTGGGATACGGGTGCGTCGGCCAGTGCCACTGCGGGTGAAGCTGCTGCGGTTGCAGCCGCGGGTGCGGCTACCGGTGTAGGCGCAACCTCGCGCGTTACCGGCAGAACCCGTGCATCGCGCACTTGTTCTTCCAGTACCGCCGCCTCGAATTCTTCGAGACTGACGCTATCGGCCAACTCGATCGCAGCCTCTTGCAGCAAGCCGTCCAGATAGGACTGCAAGGCAAGTTGATGCCGATTGGCGGTGGCGACGATACGACTCATAAATCAAACCCGCAAAAACGTTCTCTAGACTTTATCGGCCACAGCCGTGGTCCGCTTGAACCCCTATCTTCAGCATAGACGCTCATCTCATGCCACCTTGACCGCCGATGCATTGCTCAGCAGATGCTTGAGCAAGGCACGGTAGGCGAGCACCCCGCGACTGCCCGGATCGAACTGCGAGGGCGTCTGCCCGGCTCGGCTGGCATCGCGCAGGCGCGTGTCGACCGGCACATAGGCCGGCCACAGATGGTCGGGGTAGCTGTTGCGCAATACCCGCAAGGTGCTCATGGAGGCCTGGGTGCGCCGATCGAACAGCGTCGGCACTATGGTGTATGGCAAGGCCTGTTTGCGCGAGCGATTGATCATCGCCAACGTGTTGACCATCCGCTCCAGCCCCTTGACCGCGAGAAACTCGGTCTGCACCGGGATCACCAGCTGTTGGCTGGCCGCCAGCGCATTGACCATCAGCACCCCGAGCAGCGGCGGGCTATCGATCAGAGCGAAGTCGAAATCCTGCCAGAGCTGCGCCAGGCTCTTGGCGATCACCAAGCCCAGACCGTTCTGCCCGGGCGATTGGCGTTCGAGCACGGCCAAGGCTGTGCTCGACGGCAACAGCGCGATCCGCTCATGGCTGGTCGGCAACAGCAATTGCTTGGGCAACCCTTCGGGCACGCTGCCTTGATGCTGGAACAAATCGAATCCGCTGTGTTCCAGGGTATCCGGATCATGGCCGAAATAGCTGGTCAACGAGCCATGCGGATCGAGGTCGACGACCACCACGCGCTTACCGGCATCGGCCAGCAAACCCGCAAGAGCGATAGTCGTGGTGGTTTTACCCACTCCACCTTTTTGATTGGCTACTGCCCAGACTCTCATCTTCTTCATCCTCCCGGTACGAGCCTGGCCCGACCGAGAACTGGCGCCTGCCCTAGGGGGTTGGCGACGGGGAATTGACGGCACCCGCTTGCGGGGCCTGCACTGTTGGCGCTGCTGCAGGTTGCGTGCCAGCGCGCTGCAAGGCGCTATCCGGTTTGGCATTGGCGCTGCCCACGCCGCTGACGCTACGGCGCACATCGAGGTTGCGCGACACCACCAGCACCACCCGGCGGTTACGCGCGCGGCCTTCGGCCGTGGCGTTATCGGCCACCGGCTGGAACTCGCCATAGCCCACCGCCGCCAAACGCCCCTGGCTGACCCCATCCATCGCCAGCATACGCACGATGCTCGCCGCACGCGCCGCGGACAATTCCCAATTGGTGGGGAACTGGGCGGTCTGGATCGGCAGGTTATCGGTAAAACCTTCGACGTGAATGGGGTTCTCGTATGGCGCCAGAATCTTGGCAATTTTTTCGATGATCTCGAAAGCGGCATCGTTCGGCAGCGCATCGCCGCTGGGGAACAGCAAGCTGGAACTGAGTTCGATCTCGATCCATAACTCGTTGCCGCGCACTTTCAGTTGTTCGCCGAGGATCAACTCGCCAAAGGCTTCGCGCACCCGGTCGGCGATACTTTCCAGGGAATCGGCGGCGGCCTGGTTGACCTCCTCATCGAACAACGCCGGGTCCGGCTCGCTGGTCTGCGGCCGTGCTTCGCCGATGGGAATGGGTTTGACCGCGCGATCGGGCTGATTGAATACACCGATCAAGCTGTCGGAAAGAATCTTGTATTTGCCTTCGTTGATCGAAGACACCGAATACATCACTACGAAAAAGGCGAACAGCAAGGTAATGAAGTCGGCATAGGAAACCAGCCAACGCTCATGGTTCTCATGTTCTTCGTGGTGACGACGACGTGCCATGGTTCACTCCATCAATCCATGAAGCCTTGCAGCTTCAGCTCGATGGAGCGCGGATTCTCGCCCTCGGCTATGGACAATATGCCTTCCAGCAGCATCTCGCGATAACGCGATTGGCGCTGGGCGATGGCCTTGAGCTTGCTGCCGACCGGCAGCAGCAGCAGGTTGGCGAAACCGACCCCGTAAATGGTCGCGACGAAGGCCACGGCGATGCCATTGCCGAGCATGCTGGGGTCGGCCAGGTTGCCCATGACGTGAATCAGGCCCATGACGGCGCCGATGATGCCGATGGTCGGCGCATAGCCGCCCATGCTTTCGAATACCTTGGCGGCCTGGATATCGCGGCCTTCCTGGGTGTACAGATCGACCTCGAGAATGCTGCGAATGGCTTCCGGTTCGGCACCGTCGACCAGCAGTTGCAAACCCTTGCGCGCATAAGGATCGGGCTCGGCATCGGCGATCGATTCCAGCCCCAGCAAGCCCTCCTTGCGTGCCGCCATGCTCCAGCCGACCACGCGCCCGATACCCCCGGCCAGATCTATGCGCGGCGGGAAGAGGATCCAGCGGATGATCGCCATGGCGCGCTTGAACACACTGACCGGGGTCTGCAGAAAGGCCGCGCCCAGGGTGCCGCCGATCACGATCAAGGCCGCGGGGCCGTTGAGCAAAGCGCCCACATGGCCCCCCTCGAGGTAATTCCCCCCGAGAATGGCGACGAACGCCAGAATGACCCCGATAAGGCTCAGTACATCCACTGGCGCACGCTCACGGTAAAGGACGAACCGCGCGCCCCGGAGAGGCAGGCGACGCGAAGGCCGCAGGGCGGCGCTGTTCGTGCTTCGATTGACATCACCTACACCTCTCCTCGTGCCTTGCTGCGCGACATTCCGGTCGCCGGCCCGCTATTCCGAACACGCTCTATATGCAGGTTTCGGCCAAGTGCTTGCCGATTTCTTCCAGCGGGTAGACCGCATCGGTCAGATTGGCTTTGACCACCGCCATCGGCATGCCGTAGATGACGCAACTGGCCTCGTCCTGCGCCCAGACCTGGCTACCGCTCTGCTTGAGCAGGCGCGCGCCCTCGCGGCCGTCGGCGCCCATCCCGGTCAGAACCACGGCCAGCACCTTGTCCTGATAGGACTTGGCCACCGAGCCGAAGGTGATATCCACGCACGGCTTGTAGTTGAGCCGCTCATCGCCCGGCAGAATCCTCACCACGCCGCGGGCGTCGACCATCATCTGCTTGCCGCCGGGGGCCAGCAGGGCCAGGCCGGGGCGCAGAATATCGCCATCGGCGGCCTCTTTGACGCTGATCTGGCAGAGCTTGTCGAGACGCTCGGCGAACGCTTTGGTAAAGGCCGCCGGCATATGCTGGATCAGCACCAATGGCGCCGGGAAATTGGCCGGCAACTGGGTCAACACCCGCTGCAGGGCCACCGGCCCGCCGGTGGAGGTGCCGATGGCCACCAATTTGTAGGCTTTGCGTTTAGGCGCTGGGGAGCCGGCGGGCGCGGGGGCCGCCGGCGCGCGCGGCGCGATACTTTTAACGGGCGCGGGCTTGGCCAGGCTGCTGGGGCCGGGACCAGGCGCTGCTGGTGGAGGCGGCGGTGCGACTATGCTGCGGCGATTGGTGCGGGCAATGGTGTGCACCTTCTCGCACAGCAGTTGCTTGACCTTCTCCGGGTTGCGCGAGATGTCCTCGAAATTCTTCGGCAGAAAATCCACCGCGCCGGCGTCCAGCGCATCCAGGGTCACGCGCGCGCCTTCATGGGTCAGCGACGAGAACATCAACACCGGTGTCGGGCAGCGCTGCATGATGTTCCGTACCGCGGTAATGCCGTCCATCATCGGCATTTCGTAATCCATGGTGATCACATCGGGCTTGAGCGCCAGCGCCTGATCGATGGCCTCGCGGCCGTTGATGGCCGTGCCGACCACCTTGATATTCGGATCGGTAGCTAGAATTTCCGAAACACGCCGGCGAAAAAAGCCGGAATCGTCTACCACCAACACCTTAACAACCATTAAACACTCCCAAACAGCCAGGCCGATGCCTGCGCCATTAACAATCAGATACGCCGGGCGTAACGCTTAAGCATGCTGGGCACGTCGAGAATCAGGGCGATGCGGCCATCGCCGGTGATGGTCGCGCCGGACATGCCTGGAGTGCCTTGCAGCATTTTCCCCAAAGGCTTGATCACCACTTCCTCCTGACCGACCAGCTGGTCGACGACGAAGCCGATGCGCTGGTTGCCGACCGTGAGGATCACCACATGGCCCTCGCCTTGCTCGACATGGGCCGCTTTGCTCACCAGCCAGCGCTTGAGGTAGAACAACGGCAGCGCCTTGTCGCGCACTATCACCACTTCCTGGCCATCGACCACGTTGGTGCGCGACAGGTCGAGGTGGAAAATTTCGTTGACGTTGACCAGTGGGAAGGCGAACGCCTGATCGCCGAGCATGACCATCAAGGTCGGCATGATCGCCAGGGTCAGCGGCACCTTGATGACGATCTTCGAGCCCTGCCCTTGCACCGAGAACACATTGACCGTGCCGTTGAGCTGGGAAATCTTGGTCTTCACCACATCCATGCCGACGCCGCGGCCGGATACGTCGGAAATCTCGGTCTTGGTAGAGAAACCCGGGGCGAAGATCAGGTTGTAGCACTCGAACTCGTTGAGCCGGTCGGCCGCGTCCTTGTCCAGCAGGCCTTTTTCCACGGCCTTGGCGCGTAGCACATTGGCATCCATCCCTTTGCCGTCATCGGAAATCGACAGCAGGATATGGTCGCCCTCCTGCTCCGCCGACAGCACCACCTTGCCGCCGCGCTGCTTGCCGCTGGCTTCGCGCTCTTCGGGGGTTTCGATGCCATGGTCGACGGCATTGCGCACCAAGTGCACCAGCGGGTCGGCCAAGGCTTCGACCAGGTTCTTGTCGAGATCGGTGTCTTCGCCGACCAGTTCCAGGTTGATCTCTTTCTTCAGGCTGCGGGCCAGATCGCGAACCAGCCGTGGGAAGCGCCCGAAGACTTTCTTGATCGGCTGCATGCGGGTCTTCATCACCGCGGTTTGCAGGTCGGCGGTCACCACATCGAGGTTCGATACCGCCTTGGCCATGGCCTCGTCGCCGCTATTGGAGCCGAGGCGTACCAGGCGGTTACGCACCAGCACCAGTTCGCCGACCATGTTCATGATCTCGTCCAGACGCGCGGTATCGACCCGCACGGTGGTCTCGGCCTCGCTGGCTGCCGGGACTTTATCGGCGGCAGATGGAGCGGGTGCGGAGGTTGGGGCTGGTGCTGCCGGTTTCGGCGGTTCGGCCTTGGCCGCGGCGGCCGGTTTCGGCGTGGGCTTGGCCGCTGGCTTGGCCGGCGCGGCGGCGGCAGCTGCCGGGGTCGCAGGGGCGGCGGGCTTGCTCGGCGGCGCGGCCGGTGCGGCCGGCTCGGCAAACTTGCCCTTGCCATGCAATTGATCGAGCAGGGCTTCGAACTCGTCGTCGGTGATTTCGTCACCGCCCGCCGCAGCCGGTGCAGCCGCTACCGGCGCGGCAGGGGCTGGTGCGGCAGCGGCCGGCGCCGCGGCGAACTGCCCCTTGCCATGCAATTGGTCGAGTAACGCCTCGAATTCGTCATCGGTGATTTCATCGCTCGACGCGGCGTCGGGGGCCGGCGCCTTGGCTACCGGGGCCGCAGGAGCCGCAGGAGCCGCTACTGCCCCGGCAGCGAATTGCCCCTTGCCATGCAGTTGATCGAGCAAGGATTCGAATTCGTCGTCGGTGATTTCATCGGAGTTCGATGCAGGCGGCTGACTGTCCGCGCCGGGCTGCTCGTGCATGGCATCGAGCAACTGTTCGAATTCGCTATCGGTGATATCGCCGGATGCCGCCGGTTCCTCGGCGGACGGTTCCGGTTCAGACACCGGTTGCGGCTCAGGCGCCGCCGCGACGGGCTCGGCACCGGCAGGTTCGGCCAAACGCGACAGCGCCGCCAACAGTTCGGGGGTTGCCGGAGTGAGTTCGACCCGCTCACGCACTTGCGAGAACATGCTGTTGACCGAATCCAGCGCTTCGAGCACCACGTCCATCAATTCGGAGTCGACGCGCCTTTCACCCTTACGCAGGATGTCGAACACGTTTTCGGCGATGTGGCAGCACTCCACCAGCTCGTTGAGCTGAAGGAACCCGGCACCGCCCTTGACGGTATGGAAGCCGCGGAAAATCGCATTAAGCAGATTCATGTCGTCCGGGCGACTTTCCAGCTCCACCAACTGCTCGGACAGTTGCTCGAGAATCTCGCCGGCCTCTACCAGGAAATCCTGGAGGATCTCTTCATCGGCGCCGAAGCTCATAGACGTGCTCCCTAAAATCCTAGGCTGGACAACAGGTCGTCGACATCATCTTGATTCGATGCGACGTCATCACGCTTATCGGCATGAATCTGCGGACCTTCACCACGGGAAGGATGTTTTTGTTGTTCTAATTCGGCACGTAACGCGCTGTGGTTGTGCTCGACGCCCGCCAAACGGTCGACGTGGCTGGCCATCAGTACCAGCTTGAGCAAATTACTTTCGACTTCGGTGACCAGTTGGGTCACGCGCTTGATCACCTGCCCGGTCAGGTCCTGATAGTCCTGAGCCAGCAGGATATCGTTGAGATGCCCCGATAGCTCGCCGCTGCTGCGCTCGCTCAAGGCGAGGAACGCCTCGATGCGCTTGGCCAGATCGCGAAAGCCGTCGGCGCTCATTTCCCGGCGCATGAAACGCCCCCAATCGGCACTCAGGGCTTGCGCCTGATCGCCGATGCCGTTGACCAGAGGCGAACTCTGCTCGACCAGGTCCATGGTGCGGTTGGCGGCTTTCTCGGTCATCGTCACCACGTAGTTCAAGCGTTCGGTGGCATCGGTGATCTGCGAGACTTCGGTGGCGTGAGGCACGCGCGGGTCGAGTTGAAAATTAACGATAGCGTTGTGCAGTTCGCGCGTCAGCTTGCC
>CBIHQF010000032.1:0-14192 GCA_966211665.1 uncultured Pseudomonas sp.
CTGGATTGGCTGCAACGAACGCAAAACCTCCTCGAACAAGCCCAACCCTCGGCGGCTGCGCGGGAAGCGCAGTTCACTGAAATCGATGCGGCACTGGCACGCATCGGCCGCGAGATCACCCCCACCGCCATCGCCTTGCTGCAAAGCCTCGACGACGAGCAAGTCGCAGAACTGTTCGACGAACTCGCCGAGAAAAACCGCGAAGCGCGGGAGAAGTTTCTCGAGCCGCCCCTGGCCAAGCAAATCGAGGAGCGTCAGCAGCGCCTGCAAAAGCGCCTGCGTCCCTGGCTCGGCCGGTTGAACGAGCGGCAACGCGCCCACCTCGAAGAGTGGGCCACCCGCTTGGCCGGGAACAGCCGCTTGTGGCTGGAGAACCGCGAGCGCTGGCAGGCCCAGCTGCGCGCAGCGTTGGATGCACGCGACAGTCCGGCCTTCGCCGCGCGCCTGGGCCATTTGCTGCAGCAACCGGAGGCCTATTACGGAGCGCAATACCGTGAAGCCTACGAACACGCGCGCCAGGCGACCGCCACCCTGTTCAGCCAACTGCTCGCCAGCGCCGATGCGGAGCAACGCCGACGCCTGACTCAGCGCCTGAACGAGTTACGCGCCGATTTCAGGGAGCAGCGCTGTTCCGCTACAGTTTCCAGCTGATGGCTCGCCGAGTCTGTGAATAAGCGCGATTGATAACGGGGAATAGATACGCACGCCGCAATCGACAGCAACCGCCTGTTAAGCGCAAGCTCGCTATCGCCCCGGCGCCATCCAGATTTCGAGCCGCCGGATTTCTCTCACTGGAGCATGCGCAATGATCGGTTATGTAACTATCGGTACCCGGGATATGGCCAAGGCCAAGGAATTCTACGCGGAGCTGCTCGGCCTGCTCGGCGCCAAGCTGGTGATCGACATGGGTCGCCTGGCGCTGTTCGGCACTGGCCGCGGCCAACCCATGTTCGGCATCTGCCTGCCCTACGACGGCCAGGCGGCCGAACAGGGCAACGGCAATATGGTGGCCCTGACCGCCGACAGCAACGAGCAGGTCGACCAGCTGTATGCCAAGGCCCTGGAGCTGGGCGCCAGCGACGAGGGCGCGCCGGGCTTGCGCATGCCGACCTTCTACGGCGCCTATGTGCGTGACCCGGACGGTAACAAGCTGGCCTTTTTCAAGATGAGCTGAGAACCTGTCTCGGATCTGCTGCGCGTCGGCGATATCCGAAACAGGTTCTAAGGCTCGCGTTTACAGAGCAGGCAGACGCCAATCGATTGGCGTCATGCCGTGTTGCTCGAGAAATTTATTGGTGCGGCTGAAGTGGCCGTTGCCGATAAAGCCGCGGTGCGCCGACAGCGGCGACGGATGCGGCGAGCGCAACGCCAGATGTTTGCTGGTGTCGATCAGGCGCTCCTTGCTTTGCGCATGGGCGCCCCACAGCAGAAATACCAGATGCGGCTGGTGCGCACTGACTGCCTCGATCACTTTGTCGGTAAACATTTGCCAGCCCTTGCCCGCATGGGAACCCGCATTGCCGCGCTCGACGGTCAGCGAGGTGTTGAGCAAGAGCACGCCCTGATCGGCCCAATATTGCAGGTAGCCGTGGGCAGCGCGCTTGAGTTCCTTGTAGATATTCACCAACGACGGCGGCGTCGCCACTCCCGGCTGCACCGAAAAGCACAGACCATGCGCCTGGCCGGGACCGTGATAGGGATCCTGGCCGATCACCACGACCTTGACCCGATCCAGCGGCGTCGAATTCAAGGCATTGAAGATCAGCGGTCCGGGCGGATAAATCTCTTTACCGGCGGCCTTCTCGCTACGCAGAAAGTCGCCCAACTCCTTCATATAGGGTTTTTCGAATTCTTCGCGCAGGGCCTCTTTCCAGCCCGCTTCGAGTTTCACGTTGTCTGCGGCGCTCATGCCTGATTCCCGGGTCAGCGAATGAACGAGGCACGCTAGAGAAGCCGCATGGCCAAGTCAAGGCGCGGCTTGATGCCGAGGCATCACGGCGCTGGATGCAGATTGCCGGAACGGCCGGAGCGGCCAAGACTGAGCTTCCACCCAGTTGGAGAGTCGCCATGGACATGCCCACTGCCTTGACCCGCGAACGCCTGGAACAGGCCCTGGAACATTCGCCCTTCGCCCAGATGATCGGCTTCGCCCTCACCGACTTCGGCCCCGGACGCATCGCCCTCGAGGTGCTGCCGCGCAAGGAACTGACCCAGCACCACGGTTTCGTGCATGGCGCGGTGGTCGGCTTCATGATCGACAGCGCCTGCGCCTGGGCGGCGGCCAGTCTGGTCGGCGACGTGGTGACCAGCGAATACAAGGTCAACCTGCTGGCCCCGGCCATCGGCGACAAGCTGATCTGCCGCGGCTCGGTGATCAAGGGCGGCCAGCGCCAGGTCGTCGCCCGCGCCGATGTCTTCGCCTTGCGTGACGGCGAGGAAAAAATCATCGCCACCGGTCTGGCGACCATCGCTCGCGTGTAAGCCCCGCTACTCCACTGCGCAAACCGTCGCGGAGCGCATACTCGCGAAGAAGTTCAAAAATATTCCTTGACGGCCTGCGGATCACGTCTAGTTTTTCCATCACAGGATCAATGCAGCGCCGGGTAACGGAAGCCCATCCCTCCCCCGACTGCCTCCCCTCGATACTTCGCCAGCCACGGCCATGCCGCTCGCTGCGGGCTCGTTCGCCCTGAAGAATCGATTCGTAAGTACAGGATGATTGGCGAGCGTCTCCGCGCAGCCGCTTCAAGGACGAACAAGGACAGGACGGCTCTCATGCAAGGCAGCACTTCTCTCAAGGCCAGCATCCTCCATTCCTGCTTCCAGCGCTCCCGCGGTCGACCGTGTTACGGCCGCCTTTCCACCACCGACTGCCGAACCAGCCGCCGGTGCTCCCTGCCTGTCATGAGGATAACAACATGCATACGCGTTACCGTCGATCGCGCAGTACGTTCGGGCTAATGCCGCTGGCGCTACTGATGGCCATCAGCACCGCCAACGCCGCCGAGACCCAGGCGCCACCGCCGACCAGCACCTGCGAGGCGTTGAGCAACTGGTTCCCCAATACGCCGTTTCCCGACGGCAACCAGTTCCCGATCAGCGGGCAGTTGAACAACTGCGCCTTCCACCAGTGGGCCTATCAGATGTTTCTCTGGCTCGGCGAGCCGTCCTCCAGCACCGCGGGCGCGCCGCTGAACTTCGAAACCATGGCCAATCCGCAAAAAGTGCTGCGGCCCGGCGGTCCGGACAAGCCCTACCCGGGCCACGCCGCCGATGAGGTGCCGACGGTGCTGGCGCGGCTGGCCAAATCGGACAATACGGTGGATGCCAACGACATCTTCCAGGCCGGGCCCGGCAAGCAGATCCTGATCGACCAGGCCGGCAACGTCATCTATTACAGCGGCCTGATCAATCAGGATTTCTGGGACTTCGTCACCGCCAATAAACTCTATGACCTGGGCTCGCTGACCAGCGTGTCGCCGACCCTGGATTTCCCGGTCAATGCCCTGGAACTGAAGCTGTCCTGGCGGGTGGCGGCGATCCTCGACGACAACGATAAGCCGATCAAGACCTTCATTCCCAATGCCTCCAGCCTGTTCCATACCGAGAACCAGAAAGTGCCGGTGGTGAAGGTGGTCGACGGCAAGATCAACGACGACTCCGGCGAAACCATGCGCGTGCAACTGGCGCTGATCGGCGCCCACGTGGTCGGCGTGGTCAAGGACCATCCGGAATTCATCTGGGCCACCTTCGAGCACAAGGCCAATGCCCCCGATTGCAGCGCCGTGCCCACGGCCGGCCCGTCGCCGGTCGGCGGTCTGGCCTGGTCGCTGTACACGCCGAGCAGCCCGCTGAGCGTGCAGAACCAGTTCGATGTGAACAATCCGTTGAACGTGGTCAGCGTCTGCCGCGAGGTGCCTTACGGCGGTGGCGACGCCGGCAACATCGCCAATATCCAAAGCCTCAACGCCAGCGTGCTGGCCAACCAGACCGGCAGCGTCTGGGCCAACTACGAGCTGGTCGGCGCGCAGTGGACCACCGGCACCAACTCCGCAGGACAGGACGATATCCCCGGCGCCAACGGCGCGCCGGTCAATCCTGGCGATACTCAGATCGGCTCTTTGGAGCTGGCCAACACCAGCATGGAGACCTTCACCCAGGACGCCAACTGCTTCGCCTGCCACAACGGCGGCGTGCAGACGGTCACCGTCGGCGACTCCGGGCAAATCGTGCCGGCCAAGCACCTGAACCTGTCGCACTTCATCGTCAATTACCAAGCCTGGCTGCAAAAGCAGAAGGCCAAGAAATAAGGAGCCGAACATGAGCACGAGCAATTTCCGCATTCATCCGGCCATCGGCTTCGCCCGCGTCGGCAACAGCAGCGAGTACTACCTGGAACCCAATACCCAGGCGGCCCTGCCAATCCCCGGCGATACCAGCGGCAGCGCCACCGGCGGCCTGCCGATCAAGCCCGGCACCGAGAACGACACCATCACTTCGGCCGACCTGCGCGACGCCAACGGCGCGCTCAAGCGTCAGGCCGCGCGTTTCAAGATCTACGCCTATCCGGCGCAGACCACGGAAACCTATCCGATGGGCGTTACCGGCACCGAGATCCGCATCGGCAGCCAGATCGACGGTAAGACCGTGACCGATATCGTCTGGACCGTGCACCTGGCCAACAAGAAGTCCAACTGGTACATCATCCCCGAAGAGCTGGGCATCGATAACTACAAGAATGGTGCCACCCCGGCGCTGCGCAACAACATTCCGCCGTTCTCTTCCAACATCAACGACAGCACCCGTCTCAGCCAACTGGTCATCGACCCCGGCCCGCGCACCGTGCAGGGCGCCAACGCGGCGCCGGTGGCCTTCGACAAGCAGACCACCGCCAGCAGTTGGGTGGACGGCAAAGGCGTGGTGCAATGGCCGAACTATCCGCAGTCCTACCCGGCCGACCACTTCCCCGACATGGATTGCCCGCACGGGCCGATCGACACCCTCGGCGAGCTGCAGACCGACCAGTACGGCCGGCTGATCGTCACCGGCGGCTACGGCCGCGCCTGCGCCATGATCGACCCGAGCACCAAGCAGCCCTACGCGCTCAACAGCGATATCGACAACGACGGCTGGTTCGACGACGGCAGCGACGGCCCGGTCTACGCCACCCTGCAGTTCAGCGACGGCAGCAGTCAGGATGTGCAGGGCCACGCCTGGGTCACCGCCACCGACCCGGCCTATGCGCCGCAGACGCTCAACAGCGTCTCGCTGTGGGACGACATGCACGATGTCTGGGTACGCCATCTGGCGCTGCAACCGCCGCTGTTCGCCAACGGCAGCTTCCAGACCAGCTATCAGCCCTCGTTCAGCGACGAGCTGTTCCCGATCTTCCGCGCCTCGGCCATGCAGATGTGGAACACCAACCTCAACCTCACCGGCAGCACCGCCCATGCCTCGGTTGACGAGATCCAGCCGGACACCGACCCGGCCACCACCATCCTCGGCGGCCTGGGTTTCATTCGTAACCCCAACGACGCCTCGCAATTGCAGAACAGCCGCATGATGCCGCTGTCGCTGGGCGATGCCGGGCAGTCATTCCTGACCCTGCGCAAGACCCAGTACTTCTTCCTGCAACAGTGGAACGCCAAGCAGTACAGCCAGACCGGCACGCTCGACCTCAACGCCGGCGAGTACCTGGACAAAGCCGTGCTGGTGAACTGCCTGGGCGGGCGCTTCAGCCCCGGCATCGACCTGACCTTCATCGTGCGCGACCCGGCGCTGTACGTGCAAAACTGGCAGACCTCCGGCACCGGCCCGTTCCGCATCCAGCCCAAGGCGCTGGACTACAGCACGGCGGTGGCCAATCAGCCGTTCCTCAGCGCCGGCTACACGCCGAATATCCAGAACAACCCGCTGACCGACAACAACCCGGTGGACACCAACCCCGGCAGCCCCGGCCTGGAACCCGGCGACGCCTCCAAGTTCATGGCCCTGCCCTGGCATACCGACTACAACTCCTGCGCCACCCACCAGCCGGACCCGGTGCCGCAGTTCAACAACACCCTGTACTGGTCATGGCCGGCGCAGCGGCCGGTGGCGGTCTACGTGGCCAAGGACGTCACCGACAACAAGCTGCCGGCGCAGCGCTTCTCGGTACGCGGCGACGGTACCAAGACCGATCCGTTCGACCCGGCACAGGTCGGGCGCTATCAGCAGCGCATCGACATGGTCGAGCACTGGCACAAGATCGGCATCGTGGTGCAGGGCAGCGCCATCGATAAGTCCGACGGCGGCCCGTTCAGCGCCAACTACTACCTGGAGGTGCAAAGCAAGCTCGACAACGGCGGCGACCCGGTGGTGCCGTGGCCGAACACGGTCGCGCCCTCGACCAATGAATAGCGCCGTGCAACCCACCTCGAGCCACTGCCGGGTCGCCATCATCGGTGGCGGCCCGGCAGGCTGCGCGGCCGCCCTCGCCTTGGCCGGCGCGGGCGTCGATGGCGTGCAACTGATCGAAGCCGGCGACTACAGCCGGCAACGGGTCGGCGAAAGCCTGCCGCCGGACACCCGCCTGCTGCTCGCCAAGCTCGGTGTATGGGACGAGTTTCGCCAACAGCAACACGACCCCTGCCTGGGCAGTTGCTCCGCCTGGGGCAGCGACGACCTCGGCTACAACGATTTTCTCAGCAACCCGCAGGGGCATGGCTGGCACCTGGATCGACGACGATTCGAGCGCTGGCTGGCCGACGCGGCGCAAGCCCGCGGCGTCGAGTTGCGGACTCACACCCGCCTCAGCGCCGTAGAGGCCAACGGCGATGGCTACCGCCTGGAATTGCGAGGCCCCACGCAACACAGCGAATACCTGCATGCCGACCATGTGATCGACGCCAGCGGCGGCCACGCCCGCTTCGCCCGGTTGGTCGGTGCGCGCCCTATCGAACTGGACCAACTGATCTGCGTTTACGGCTTCTTCACCAGTCCCGCCGAGGCGACCAATAGCCGCCTCACGCTGCTGGAAGCCGCCGAGTACGGCTGGTGGTACCGCGCCACCCTGCCCGACGGCCAACTGTGCATCGCCCTGGCCTGCGACCAGACTGGCCTACGCCAACTCAAGGCCGGTGAATGGCGGAACTGGTTGAATCTATTGGCCGACACCCGCCATACCGCCAGCAATTTGCAGGGCTACGGCTTCGAACCGGGCAGCATGCTCACCAGCCCCGCCACCTCCTGCCGCCTGGATCGAGTGGTCGGCGAGAACTGGCTGGCCGCCGGCGACGCCGCCAGCAGCTTCGACCCGCTGATGGCCCGCGGTATTCATAAAGCCCTGGAGGACGGCATCGCAGCCGCCGAGGCGATCGTCGGCTGGCTGCACGGCGACGCCACGGCCGCCGAACGGCATGCCCGGCAGATCGAACAGCGCTATGAGGAATTCCGCGAAATGCGCCACTACCTCTACGCCCAGGAACGACGCTGGCCGCAGTCGAGCTTCTGGCAGGCCCGCCAGTTGCGGGCCTGAGGTGGCCCGCACTATCCCAGGTGCAACGCCCGGTAATGACTGGGCGCCATGCCCACCACTTTGCGAAACAGCCGCGAGAAGTAATACACATCCTCGTAGCCCAACTGCTCGGCGACCTGGCGAATGCCCTGCTCGCCCTCGTCGAGCAGGCGGCAGGCGTGGGCCATTTTCAGTTGAATGAAGTCCTGGATCGGCGCATGGCCGGTCAGTGCGCGGTAGGTCTTGGCGAAGTGGAAACGCGACAGTTTGAACTGCGCGGCCAACTCGTCGAGGTTCAGCGTGTCATGCAGATGGGCGCGCATCACCGCCTGCACCGCGTCCACGTCCAGCACCCGCCCGGACTTCAGCGTAGCGCGCGCCGGCAGCACCGCCAGGGACGTCAGCAGCACCTGCAACTGGTGGGCTGCATGAATGAAATGCGGCAGGCTCAAACCCTGTTTGCGCAAATTGAGCATCGCGTCGAATTCGGCCAGCAAGCGCGGCTGCACGCCGATGCGCAACAACGGCCCTTTGCCCAGGGGCCGCAGAAAATCCGCCACCAGCTCGCCGTCGAAGTGCACCCAGTACAGTGTCCAGGGTTTGTGCGCATCGGCGCCATAGGTGTGGGCGAAGCCTTTGGGCAACAACAGCAAATCGCCTCCGCTGACAACTAATCGTCCATCCGCCGTTTCCAACCAGCCTTGACCGGCGCGGCAATAGATCAGCAGATGCTCGTCCGGCTGCGACCGATTCATCCGGTGGCCCAAGGCCTCCGGATAGAAACCCAGGGCCAACGGGTGGCAACCCATAGCCAGGGGATGCCTGGCCAGCGCGCGCCGGAGCCGCGGCGGGGTGATAAAACGCACGCCATTGGCCGGCAGCGGCCAGTTGGAGGTATCGACATGAGCCTGCATGGAAACGCCTGTGGAGCCCGGATGTAATCCGGGAAAGTAGCCATAAGGATGTTTATGACTAGAGAGTCAATCCCAAGATAGTCCATCCAACGCCCAAGATCGTCAATCCACAAAGGGCTCAGGGCAGGCTATAACACTGAACGAACAGCAACGACGCCGCCTCGCGGTTCACCCTGGAGAGCACAATGGCCAAGGCAATCCCCCAGTTGATCGATGGCGAATGGCGCGAAAGCCGCACCCGCGAATTCATCGAAGTCATCGATCCGGCCACCCAGGAAGTCCTGGCCCTGGCCCCTAAAGCCACCGCCGAGGAAATCGAAGCGGCCATCGCCAGCGCCAAGGCGGCCTTTCTGAGCTGGCGCGAAGTGCCGGTGTCCGACCGCGCGCGGGTGATGCTGCGCTACCAGCACCTGCTCAAGGAACACCACGACGAACTGGCGGAAATCCTCGCCGGCGAAACCGGCAAGACCCTGGCCGACGCCAAGGGCGACGTCTGGCGCGGCATCGAGGTGGTCGAACAGGCCTGCAACATCGCCAGCCTGATGATGGGCGAGACCATGGAGAACGTGGCCCGCGATATCGACACCGCCAGCTGGATCCAGCCGCTGGGCGTATGCGTCGGCATCACCCCGTTCAATTTTCCGGCGATGATTCCGCTATGGATGTTTCCCCTGGCCATCGCCGCCGGCAACACCTTTATCCTCAAGCCGTCCGAGCAGGACCCGCTGACCCCGAACCGCCTGGCCGAGTTGTTTATCGAAGCCGGCGCGCCCAAGGGCGTGCTGCAGGTGCTGCACGGCGCCCGCGAGGTGGTCGATAGCCTGCTGACCCACCCGGATATCCGCGCGATCTCCTTCGTCGGTTCGGTGCCGGTCGGCCAACACATCTACCGCACCGGCACCGCGCATTTGAAGCGCGTGCAGGCCTTCGCCGGGGCCAAGAACCATATGGTGATCATGCCCGACGCCAACAAGCAGCAGGTGCTGAGCAACCTGGTCGGTGCCAGTTGCGGCGCCGCCGGGCAGCGCTGCATGGCGATCAGCGTGGCGGTGTTCGTCGGCGAATCGAAGCAGTGGATCGAGGAACTACGCGGCCAGATGGCCGACCTGCAACCCGGCTACTGGACCGATGGCCACGCCGCCTTCGGCCCGCTGATCAGCCAGCAGGCCAAACAGCGGGTAGTGCGCCTGATCGCCGAGGGCAAGGCCGAAGGTGCCGAATGCCTGCTCGACGGCTCGCAGTGCACGGTCGAGGGTTACCCGAACGGCAACTGGCTGGGCCCAACACTGTTCCGCGGCGTGACGAGCAAGATGGGCCTGTACCGCGAGGAAATCTTCGGCCCGGTGCTGGTGTGCATGGAGGTCGATACCCTGGAGCAGGCCATCGAACTGGTCAACGCCAGCCCTTACGGCAACGGCACCTCGATATTCACCCGCGCCGGCGGCGTGGCGCGGCATTACCAGCACGCGGTGGAAGTCGGCCAGGTCGGCATCAACGTGCCGGTGCCGGTACCCCTGCCGTTCTTCTCCTTCACCGGCTGGAAAGGCTCGTTCTATGGCGACCTGCACGCCTACGGCAAGCAGGGCGTGCGCTTCTTCACCGAGACCAAGACGGTCACCAGCCGCTGGTTCGACGAGGACGCGCTGAACGCCGGCGTGCCGGCCGGGCCGAACATGACCATCCAGTTGAAATGACAGTAGCCATGCGTGCGATTCCGGCAGGGCGTTTGCACTTAGCGGCAGCGTTCTCCAGGGGGTTGGCAGAACGATCGAATCCACCATTTTTCGCACGCAACACTGGCACGAGCGTACAAGCTTACGAACGGCAAGTGCGATGGTTCGCAGCCTTGGGACAAATGAGATGCAGCGAATATAGGTTACAGCGTACAAGCGCTCCCCAATTGGACAACCACAATGGGGAGCACTTTTATGAAATCGAAAACCCTTGCCACTTTGATCTGCTGGGCAGGGCTGAACACTGGTGCGCAGGCCTCCGAACCCGTCACCCTCGGGCTCAACTATCCGCACACCGGTACCTATAAAGAAGAGGGATTGGCACAGATGCGTGGCGCTCTACTTGCCATCGACGAGCTGAATGCCCAAGGCGGCGTGCTCGGCCGACCACTGCGGCTTTCCAGCCGGGACGACGCCTCGCGCCCGGAAAAAGCCGTGCACAACGTCGACGAGCTGGCCAACGAAGGCGCGGTGATGCTCTTCGGCGGTTCCGGCGGCTCCACCAGCTCCAGCGCCGCCGGCAAGCGGGCCAGACAGCGCGGCCTGCTCTACTTCGGCGCCCTGAGCTACTCCGACGACACCACCGGTAAGGATGGCCACCGCTACATATTCCGCGAGAGCAACAGCGCCTCGATGAGCGCCCGCGTGCTCGGCCATTACTTGCACAAGACCCTGCCGAACAAACGCTACTTCTATGTCACCTCCGACAATACCTGGGGCCTGGGCACCGAGAACGACCTGCGCCAAGCCACCGCCAGCAGCAACGCCGCGCTCCACCCCAGCGCCAAAGTTCCATTTCCCGGGGCGCACATGTCCAACTATCAGGACGCGCTGACCAAGGCTGCGGCAACTGACGCCGAAGTACTTGTCCTGGTCCTGTTCGGCGAAGAAATGGTGCATGCCATGCGTATCGTCCATCGCCTGGGCCTGAGCAAACGCATGCAGGTCGTGGTGCCCAATCTGACCCAGAGCATGATCGAGGATGCCGGCCCCGGCGTGATGCAAGGCGTGATCGGCACCGAGCCCTGGACCTGGCGGGTGCCCGAACTGGAGAAATCCATAGCCGGCATGGCCTTCGTCAAGAACTTCAGCGAGCGCTATGAAATGTACCCGTCCAGCTCCGCCGCCTCGGCCTACAGCATCGTCTACCAGTGGGCCGACGCGGCGAAGCGGGCCAACAGCTTCGACAGCGAAGCACTGATCAAAGCCCTGGAAGGCCACCGCTACAGCCTGTTGAAGGGCGAGCAGGAATGGCGCGCCTTCGACCACCAGAACGTGCAGACCATCTACGCCGTGAAGGTCAAGCCGCGCGACGAGGTGATGAAAGACCATTTCAAGCAGGATTATTTCGAAATCGTCGACCGCATGACTGGCGAGCAAGCCGCCCCTTCCCTAACCGAATGGCAAGCCGAACGCCGCGCCGCCGGACAGCCGATTACCCTGCAGTGAGGACCTATGGACGTCGAACTTAGCGATGAACAAGTCTTTTTAACGGTCTGTTAGACCAAAAGACGATCTCACCAGAAAGTCTAATGGCGTAAAACTCTCTTAGCTATAACAAAAACAAGGAGAGCCGCCATGCAACGACTAACCGCCACCCTGGCCCTGTGGGCCGGAATTACCGCCTGCGCGCAGGCCGCTGAGCCGATTACCCTCGGCCTCAACTACCCGCGCACCGGCCCGTACAAGGAAGAGGGATTGGCCCAGATGCGTGGAGCCATGCTAGCCATCGATGAGCTGAACGCCCAAGGCGGCGTGCTCGGCCGCCCCTTGCGCCTGTCCACCAAGGACACCGCTTCGCGCCCGTCGAAGGCGGTGCGCAATGTCGACAAGCTGGCCGCGGAAGGCGTGAGCATGCTGTTCGGCGGCTCGTCCAGCGCGGTGGCGATCGCCGCCAGCAAACGCGCGGCGCAGCATGGTCTGTTGTATTTCGGCACCCTCACCTATTCCAACGACACCACCGGCAAAGACGGCCACCGCTACATGTTCCGCGAGTGCAACAACGCCTGGATGAGCGCCCACGCCCTCGGCGGTTATCTGAGCAAGAACCTGCCGAACAAGAACTACTTCTACGTCACCGCCGACTACACCTGGGGCCATACCACCGAGAGCTCGCTGCGCCAGACCACTGGCAGCGACGACGCCGGTAAACACCCCGGCGCCAAGGTGCCCTTCCCCGGCGCGCGTCTGGCCGACTACACCAAGGCCCTGAAGCAAGCTGCGTCGAGCGAGGCCGAAGTGTTGGTATTGGTGCTGTTCGGCGAAGACCTGGTGCGCGCCATGCGTATCGCCAAGGACCTGGACCTGACCGCGCGCATGCAAGTGGTCGCGCCGAACCTGACCCAGAGCATGGTCGAGCAGGCCGGTCCCGGCTTGATGGAGGGGGTGCTCGGTACCGAACCCTGGACCTGGCGCGTACCCGCCCTGGAGAAATCCGCACGTGGCGAAGCCTTCGTCAAAGCCTTCAGCCAACGCTACGAGATGTACCCGTCGAGTTCCGCCGCCTCGGCTTACAGCATCGTCTATCAATGGGCCGACGCCGCCCAGCGGGCCAAGAGCCTGGACAGCGAAGCGCTGATCAAAGCCCTGGAAAATCACCGCTACCAGTTACTCAAAGACCCGCAAGAGTGGCGAGCCTTCGATCACCAGAACGCGCAGACGATCTATGTCGTCAAAGTGAAAACCCGCGCCGAGGTGCTCAAAGACCCGCTCAAGCAGGACTACTTTGCAATCGTCGATCGTCTCGACGCCAGCCAAACATCGCCCGACCTCGCCCAGTGGCAGGCCGAGCGACGCGCCGCTGGGCAACCCCTGACCCTGCAATGAGGACTTATGGACTTCGAACTCAGCGATGAACAACGCCTGCTGGTGGACAGCGCCCGCCAATTCGCCAGCCGCGAACTGGCGCCCCACGCCGCCGACTGGGACCGCGACCACCACTTCCCGGTCGATGTGATCAAGCGCGCCGCCGAGCAGGGTTATCTGGCCCTGTATATCCAGGAAGAGGACGGCGGCCTGGGGCTTTCCCGGCTGTCCGCCTCGCTGATCTTCGAACAACTGTCGGCCGGCTGCATCGCCACCACAGCGTTCCTCACCATTCACAACATGGCCTCGTGGATGCTCGCCTCCTTCGCCGACCAGGCCTTGAAGGACGCCTGGCTGCCGCGCCTGGTCAGCGGCGAACTGCTCGCCTCCTATTGCCTGACCGAGCCGGACGCCGGCTCCGACGCCGCCCATCTGCGCACCCGCGCCCGGCGTGACGGCGACCACTATGTGCTGGACGGCAGCAAATGCTTTATCTCCGGCGCAGGCAGCACCGATGTGCTGATCGTCATGGCGCGCAGCGGCGAGGACAGCGGTGCCAAGGGCATTTCCTGCTTCCTGGTGCCGGCCGACGCCGAGGGCGTGAAGTACGGGCGCAACGAGCTGAAGATGGGCTGGCGCGCGCAGCCGACCCGCACCATCACCTTCGAAGGCGTGCGCATCCCCGCCGGCAACCGCATCGGCCCGGAAGGCCAGGGCTTCGTCTATGCGATGAAGGGCCTGGACGGCGGCCGGATCAATATCGCCAGCTGCTCGCTCGGCGCCGCCCAGGCGGCACTGGAGCAATCGCTGCGCTATGTCGAGGAGCGCAAGCAGTTCGGCAAACCGCTCGCCGATTTCCAATCGCTGCAATTCAAGCTGGCCGACATGCTCACCGACCTGACGGCGAGTAGGCAGATGGTGCGCCTGGCCGCGCACAAGCTGGACCGCCAGCACCGCGAGGCCAGCCTGTACTGCGCCATGGCCAAGCGCTTCGCCACCGACCACTGCTTCAACCTGTGCAATGAGGCGCTGCAACTCCATGGCGGCTACGGTTATCTGAATGATTACCCGTTGGAACGCTGGGTACGCGACAGCCGTGTGCATCAGATACTCGAAGGCACCAACGAAATCATGCGCGTGATCATCGCCCGCCGCCTGCTCGACCAGGGCGGCATGCTCGATCGCTTGCTATGACCCTTTCGTAGGGCGGGTGCGACCCGCCGCTGGCTTGGCGGGTTGCACCCG
>CBIHQF010000033.1:0-14175 GCA_966211665.1 uncultured Pseudomonas sp.
TGGTTGCCTGCGCTGAGACTCTCCAGCGGATTCTCGGCCGGCTCGCCGTTGACGAAAACGAAGGAGCTACCGGCATACAGCGCCTGGCTACCCAGCGACAGGCTGGTGACATTACCCAACACACTGAAGTAGTCGCGCAGCACAATGTTCTCGCGCACCTGGCCGTTGAGCCAAGGCGAAATGTCGAACAGCTGCACGTCACCCTGGCCGCCGGCTACGTACAGCGTTTGTCCGGCAAGCTGCAGTTGGCCCGCAAACAGATCGCCGCTGCTGACCAGGTAGGCCAGTTTCAGATCGGCCACGGGGCTGGCACTGGTGTCGCTGTCGATGCCGAACAATTGCACGGTGGCGCTGCTACCGCTGGAGACCAGCAATTGTTCCGGCAGCACCAGTATGTCTTCCGGCACGAAGGAGTTACCGGCCACGTCACGGGCATTCACCCGGCGCTGCACCCGGTATTCACCGCTGGAAAGCTCGATTTCGACCAGTTGCCGTTGCTGTGGCAGTGTCATCCACAAGCTCGAGCCGGCGAGGCGCAGACGACTCGGTACGCCGCCCAAACGCGTGGTATCGAGCAAGCCAAGGTCGATCAACTTCAATTCCGAGGTCAAACGATAGAGGCGGATACCTTGCTGGTAAGCCACATAGATAAGCCCGTCCCCGCTGGCCAAGGCATTGATCTCGGCGGGCATGTCCAACTCGGTGATGCGCTCAGGCTCTGCCGGCAGGGTCAGATCGAACTGCAGCAACTTACGTCCACCGGCAACGAATAACTGTTGCTCGGCAATGGTCATATCGACGAAGCCACGGGGCGACAGTCCGTTCTGTGCTTCGTAGTGGTAGTACTTCTCGGTGTCGAGGAACTTCTTGGTGACGATGACCGGGTGCACTGGATCGCTGATATCGGCAACTATCAGTCGAGCTTCCTTGCTGGTGATACGCGACATGCCCCCCTGCAAGCTGACCTTGTCGAAACTGCCGCCGGTAATCACATAGAGCAACTGAGATTCGGCATTGTCCAAGCGGGTAATTGCGGCAATAGGGCCAGCCACTTCGGATGGCAGGTTGACCGAGCCGGTAGGGACGCCGGTGTAGAAATACTCCACGGGTGCTTCGCTCTGCTCGCCCGGGAACAACTGGCTGGAGACGGTTACCTTGGCCTTGCCGAAACTGCCCGCTGGCGCACGCACCTCAATACGGTTGCTGCTCAGCACTTTAAGATCGCCCGCCAAAGCACCGGCGAAACGCACTTGCATATAGTGGTTGAAACCACGGCCATACAGTGTGATCAGGTTGCCGCCCTGTGGCGGACCGGTTTTTGGCTGTAGATCGTCGATCTCGATCTGCGGCAGGATCGTCATAGCGCCCTGGCGGATATAAGCCAGGTTCTGATCTAAGCGCTCGACCTTGACCGGCAGAATCGCACTAATGCCATTCAACTGCAGATCGGGCACCTGCACTCGCAGTTCGGTATCGCTGACGCTCACGAGCTGCTCGGGCTGCAGGCGGGTTTCGCCAAGCCATACGGCCAATTGCTCAGGCGCGATGCCAAAGCCGGAACCGCGGATCAGCGCTTGCTCACCACCCGCAGCATGGAAATAGTGCAGACCGGCTACGCCCTCGACTTCGCGCTGAACCTGGCTGATCTGCGGCCGCACACCGGTACGGCGCTCCAGTTGCAGCAAGAATGCTTTGCGCAAGGTGTGCCCTTGCAAATCCATCAACGCCTGGCCGACTTCAATATGCAGCTCGCCTTGATAGTCGCCCTTGAAGCGTAACTCGATCGAACCGCCACGCAGGGTATTGCTACCCGCTATCTCGTAGACGGAACCATCCAGCGGCTGGCCCTGGCCATCGAGCACACGGACCGCTTGGGCCAAGTGCGCGGCGTCGCTGTTGATCAGGTTATTGAAGGCAATCTTTACAACCTCATTGAGGCCAATAACCGCCCCGGCGCCTGGCGTGGACGACGTCACCGCGAGATGCGGTTGGATATTGATCTCTACACCCGTGCCATTGCTCTGCATGATCTGGCCACCCATCCCCAGCAGCTCGCCGCTGCTGGTCTGGTTCTGCCAGTAAATGGTTTCGTACTCACCTTGCGCATCGACTTCCAGCAGCAGGTAACGATTGCCAGTGGCGACGCTGATCAGCCCTTGCTGAACCTGCAAGGTCGGCAGGCTGAGAGCCGCGCTCACGGAATCGCTAGCGACGGTGCCGCGCTCGATTGCCTGCACGCGGTAGTCGAGCTGCTCGCCAAATTCCTTAAAAGTGGCCAGATACAGCTGCTTGTTACGCAGGAACAGCACATACAACTCGCCGTTCAGCCACTGCAGGTCCACCGGGGCGCCCAACAGATCGGCGCGCAGGCTGCCATCGAAGGCGATACTCGGCAGAGGCGCCTGGGCGCCCAACTCGTTGCGCCCCAGCGGCAGGAACCGCACATAGCCGGTGCCCAGGTCATTCGCTGCGGCCACCGCCAGGGTACGGCGCTCCTGCTCCACCGCCACATCGAGGGCGCGATGGTTCGGCAGGGACAGCGTAGACACAAGTAACGGACGATTGAGGTCGTTGATATCGACCACACTGATACCGCTGCGGTCGTTGGCCAGATAGACCGCCTTATCCAACACTTCCAGGCCCAGCACCGGCGCGTCCAGGCGAAGTTGCGACAGGCGGATCGGCCGTTCCCACAGACCGATATCGTAGATTTCCAGGCCGGCGGTCATCAGGAAGCGATTGCCCAAGTGCGCGGCAGCACCCGCTTTCACACCGATGAACAACAAATCTTCGATAGCCTGGGCAGCACCGATTTGCATCGGTGGATAATTGGGCAGCACTACCCCTAGGCCTTTGGGCAGGGTGTAGGAAAGCGCACCGACCTTGATCTCGCGGGTGGTTGCGCCACTCGGGATACGCAAGAAGATGTCGTAGATATCCGGATCGATCACACCCGGCAGGGTGAAGCTGAAGACTTTCTGAGTCTGCACATCGTCTTGCAAATCGATGGTGGTAACACCCGGCGCTTCAACCACAGGGCTGCGGCCCGTATAGATCTCGGTCGCACCGTGGCGCGCACGCAACACCACGCGGCTGCCCGGCAGCAGGGCTTCATGACTGGCGCTGATGGTGACTTTCTGACCACCCTGCTTACCCGCCGAGTCCGGCGAGATAGTGAACTTGACCTGCTCCAACGACTGCTCGGAGCCGACCACCAGGGCGCCGAGATAATCGTCGCGCAACCCGCCATCGTCCAGACGCAGATGCCATTGACCGGGAGTCAGCGGCAACAGATCGAGCGCGTGAGCGGCGATTTCCAGGCGTTCGGCATTAACCCACTGCAGTTGAATCGGATACTGATTGATGTAGCCTTGCACCGATTGCGAGAAGCCGCTGCCGTGGATCACCACAGTGTCTTGTGCACCGCGATGGAAGCTGGCGTTCTCCAGGTAGTCGATACGCGGTTGACTGGCTCCCGCCGGCGCAACGCGGAAATCGACCTGGAACGGTGCCCACAGGCCACTGCCCCGCAGGTTGCGTGCGCTATCCAGACGCAGGCGCAATTGAGCGCCCGGCGCCGGCGTGAAGCGCAGCGCGACACGACTGGCCGACTGGCCATCGCCGTTCAAGGCTTCGATGCTGGGCACAGACAGAGGCTGTTCGGCATTGCCCAGATCAAGCAGTTGCACAGCCCCCTCGGCACGCAGCGATTCCAAGGTCACAGGCTCGTTAAAGGTCAGCTCCAGCGCCTGTTCGCCGGCTGGCAGAATACCGCCCTGCTTGGCCGAGGAATCCAGCACCAGTGCGCCAGGCAACTCCAGAAGGGTCAGACCTTGAGTACCGGATCCGGCCACCAGGCGGTTCTTGAAAAGGTCCAGCGCTTCGATTCGCTCCTGGTTACCCGCAGAGATAATCCGTGGTTGCAAGGGCTCACGGATATCCACCACCACCACGCCACTCTCGGCGGCGACGAACAGCAGGCTACCGGCCAAACGCAGCCGTACACCACGACCAGGAGACGACTGCAACTGACCGCCGAGATCGACACGTACGCGCTCTAAAGGCTGATCGCGATTGATGATCTCCAGGCCACGACTGCCCACCGCGACCAGCATATAGCGGCCGTAGGCCAGCGCATCCTGCGGATTGGCGTCGAAGTCGAAGTTGCGCTGCTGGCTCGGGTCGAACAGGTTGAGGGTCTGAATGCTACCAGTCGGGGCATCCGTCGCCTTGACCAAGGACTCGTTCCAGCCTGGGCACTTGACCCAGGCTGCGCTGCGGACATTACCGCCGCTCAACAGCCAACCATCCTCCAGGCGCAACAGCGCACCACCGTTGAGCCCCGTCGGCGCGGGGAGACGCAGTGGATCTTCGCCATCCTGATAATTCAGGGCCATCAGACCGGTACCGCTGGAAGGCCCGATCTTGAAGGCACAAGTGTCACTGTTTGGCGGCTCGGCGTCGATCGAGGCACCCGCGGCGAATAAACCATCGCCCCGCTTGATCAGACGACTGACCGGACTGCCCAGCTTCTCCTCATGAATCACCTGCAAGCCGTTCTGTTCATCCAGATTCAAACGCGCAACACCGCCAACGCCACTGGCCACATAGAGACGTTTGCGCCAGGTGTTTTCTTCCCATTCCAGGGTCGGGGCAATTTGCAGCGAATCGATACCGATCGGGAAATTTTGCGCGGCCTGACGGGCGAGAATTTCCTGCTCTTGCGGGGTTGGCTCCAACGAGCCGCTGGACATATAGGCTCTGGCAAGGCGCTCGTTGATACTCATGGCCTGAATCTTCAGATTCAGGCGCTGCGGATCGCTCGGTAGAGCCGGAGAGCCGCCAACCAACTGCGGCTGGCTAGGATTCTGTACGGAGAAGGCGGCAGCCCGGTAGTTCTCCGGCAACCAGCCACCAATGGGCAGGGCCTGCCGTCCATAGCCCTCTACCATATGGCCGCCGTTGGCCAGCGCCACACCGGTCTGCTGGTCGATCCACAGGTCGCTCGGGAATATCAAAGAAGGATGCAGCTCGGACAGTTTGCGCAAGCCGTATCCGAAGCTCTTATCGCCGTTCAGACGCGTTTGGTTGCCATAACGATCCTCACCCAGCACCTCGACTTTACCCGGTGCGCCACGCGGCGAAGTCACCCGCATACGGGTGCTGGACAGTACATCGATACGCCCGACCGGTAGCCCGCCGAAGCGCACCTTGAGGCCATCCATAACACTGTTGCCCGGCTCGAAACCATCGCCCGTGATGGTCACGAGAGTGTCGCCGGCAACAGGTCCCCACAGCGGGGTAAGCTGGTCGAAGCGAATGGGGGCATCCACCAGCAGGGCACCCTCCAGCACCGCCTGCTGCATCACGCCGTCGCGCACCGCCGCCAGGGTCAGGTTGTACTGACCTGCGCGTGGCAGGGCCGGTACGCTAACCTCGAGCACGGCCGGCGAGGTGTCGCTCTCGCGAGAGACACCTTCTATCTGCGCGGCCTGATCGCCGATATATACATGTACCTGGGCGAGGTTGGCGGGCAAACCGCGCGCGCTCACGGTAATCAGGCTGGCTTGGTCACGGGCTACGCGGCGCGGCACCACGGCCTCGAGCGAAAGCACCTCATCACGCGCCCCGCGGTACGTCAGGCTGACCCGCTGATCCTGCGCCAACCTATGCAGCACCAGCGGACTCTTCCCAGGAAGTGGCTTGACCGAGGCCAGACCCGCCTTGACCAGCAGGGTCAGGCGATCGCCGACCCGCAACTGCTCGGCACTGGCGTTCGCCAAGGTCAGCTTGGCGTCGTTGCTGGTGATCTGCACATTGGACGTCAGCGTCTCGCCCTGCGGGCCGAGCAGCAGGAACTGTTGCTCGTTAGCTGAATATTGGTCGATTGCCTTGCTGAAACGCGCAATGACTTGCAGGCTGCCGTCCGGCTGACGGTCGAGAATGCCGTTACGCGGATCGACCATGTGCAAGCGCAGGAGGACGTCCGGCACCACTTGCAGAACGCTGCCGTTGGCCTCCACGCCACCGGCGAGTGCCGAGTAAGCATCCGCAACCACGCTTTCCACGCTGCTGCCGGCAGGAGCCTCCATGCTGCGGCCCGGTAGCGGACGTAGCGGGTCGGTGACATCGATGGTCAGCACACCCTTATTGCCACGGGCGACATAGAGCGTGTTGCCGTTGAAGTCGAGGTCGTAGACATAGCCGATGTCGTTGACCCGCGCCACCACTTGCGGCTTGGCCGGATTCAGCAGATCGACTACGGCTACGCCGCCGCTGCCTGCTGCCACATACGCGTAGCGCCCCTGCAGGGAAACGCGCGTGCCTGGTAGATCCAGCTGCGCCAAACGCTGCAGGCCCTGGGCCTTGTCCTGTTTGAATACATAGAAGCCACCGCTGCCATTGGCTTCCTGAGTGAGCAGGGTATTGGTTTTAAAACTGAACGCACCGCCCACGCCCACCAGCAGGTCGGCATCGCCCAGCGTTGCATTCTGGGTTGCGATGTCGAGTAGAGGCAGTTTGGACTCGGTCGCCAAACTCTCGACCAGATAGGTTTTGTTCGGCAGGAAGCCATCGACGATACCCACGCCCTCTTCGCCCATGGCCAGCAGGACTCGGGCATTGCGCACACGCAGGCCGCGCACGACCTTGCTCGGCAGCTCCAACGCGCTCAGCAGGGTGGTACGAGCCGGATCCAATTGATCGAATGCGACGGTGAATAGACGAGATTCGATGGCCTTGCCGCTGCCATCCAGACGAACGCCGGTGATATAGGCACGATCGCTACCACGCTCGAAATAAGGCTCCACGCCTACGGCGATAAACCCGTTCGGCAGGGAAATTCTCGACTTGATACGGTCGTCACGACCATCCCGATTAAGGTCGAGCAAACGCAACATATCGTCTGGATTGACAAGGTTGTCGCCAGCATTGACGGCATACACCAAGACCCCTGCCTCGCCTTGGGCGGCGAACAGGTAGCTGCCGGACGGATCGAGCGCCAGGTCATAAATTCGCCCCTTGTCGCGAATCAGTGCCTGGGGCGGCTGTTGATAGGTGAAGGCCTTGAGCAAAGTACCCTGCTGCCCAGTACCTGTAAGTTTGACCACTACATCGACGCTACCGAGAGAACCGGCGGGACTGATCACTTCCAGGGTTTCAGCGTCGAGCACCTTGTATTGAGCCGCTTCGAAATCACCGAACAAGATGCTCATGGCGCCGGGATCGCTGCGGAACCCCTGACCTTTGATCAGCACGCGGGTGCCGCCGTTGAACGAACCTTGCGCGGGTGTCAGGGAACGCACCAAAAGCGGCTCGACGAACTGCACGGCACCGACCTTGGAGGCCTTGCTACCGTTACCGCTGATCACTTGCAGGCTCGCAGGGCCCGGCAGGCTGTTCGGCGCCTGGACGCTGTAGCGCGTGCGGCCGTCGACTAAGGTCTCGCGCAGCTCCCCGGTGGCGACCTGACCGGACAAGCTGAACTGCGGTTGACCGGTGCTACCGGATAGAACGACCTCCAACTCGCCGCCGCCGATATCCAGGGTGCCAGGAGTGACGCTCTCGATAGCGATCTGCGGCCCCGCAGCCAAACCGGTGCGGAAGCGAATGCCGTGCTCCATCAGCCCGCGGGTACGGCGACTGGACAGATCGCCCTTGAGACTGATGCGATAACCGCTGGAGGCGGCAAGCGGCTGTTCGGGCTGCAAGCGCAATACGCGCTGATCGACACTTCGCTCGATAGCGAAGGCGACGTTCTCCGGCTGCTGGCCGGCTTGCGCGTCGCGCTGCAGACTCAGGTAATTACGCAATTGAGCATCGTCGAACTTACTCAACGAGCGGGTAAAACGCAGCTCCAGCGAACTATCCAGCGGCACGCCGTCGCTCTGGTCGCGTGGCGAGCTGCTGACCAGTTCAAGGGTCAGCAGATCCACCAGCCCGAGATGAGATATGTGGGGTTGCGGATACGTTCTCTTCGCCGCGAAGACGACGATGCCCTGGTCGGTAACGACCAATGGATAACCGCGGCTGGACTTCGTCAGCAGACCATTCGGTACGCCCAGACAGCGATATGGCAGCGCCAAGGCATCGAGCAGACTGATATTGTCGGGACGACTGAAATCGTAGAAGCCTAAATAATCTTGCGGCGCGTCATAGCATTTTGCACCGCCCTCTGCAGCACCGTGAGTCAAATTGATGCCGGTGGTGGCCAGAGCATGAATGCCTTTGCTTCGCCCCGGGACGCTGAAACCGCCCGACTGGTAACGGCCCACTTCGCGGATATAGGCAGGGCGGCTGGCATCATAGAGCTCCAGACCATCGCCCGTGGCAAAACGGCTGCCATCGGCACTCAGCGCGGTCGGCCCCGCCGTGCCGCTATCGCCGATCTGGGGCAGGGAAGGCTTGCTGAGGTCGAAGATCACTCGACGCGCGCCGTTGACCACATGCAAGGTATCGCCAATCACCGCGATATCTTGCACATCACTAAGGGTTTGAGAGCGCCCGCCGAGGGTCGCCTGGGTAATCCGCCGCACCACGCTTGGTCGCATGGGGTCGGCGAGGCTGACCACGGCAACCCCTTCCTTGCGGCTGGCGACCAGCGCCAGGCCCTGATGCACCAGAACCTTCTCCACCACGTCGTTGAATGGCAACGGCAGGCTATAGCGGATACCGCGATCCTTGCCCGGCGGTTGTTCGGTCAGATCGTCGGGGTCGCGAATCTCGCGGTCATAGACCAACAGCAGGCTGCGGCCTTCATACTCGGTATCGATAAACGGGAAGTCATAGCCACGCGCGGCTACGTACAGTTGCTTGTCGGCCAGTGCCATCGCGCTCGGCTGCACATCCTGCGGCAGGTTGTAGTAACCCAAGCCGTGGCGTGGCGCAGCCTGATCGACCTGTGCGGGATCGTATTTGACCAGACTGATCCAGCCAGGCGCGTAGTAATGCTGCAACTCTTCCAGGGTGGCCAGTTTATCCGGCCGTACTACGCCCTGTCCGAGCTCCCCGCGCCCAAGCACGTAAACCATGCGCAGATCGCTATCCACCGCCAGATCGACGATATGGCCTGGCGGCAATTTCAGCGGATCGGGTACGTAATCCGTGAGTTGTCCTCTTTCCAATTTGCTCAGCCGCGCATCGATATCGTCGCGCGTCATCGCCGGTTCGCTTTCCAGGCCGCGATCCAATTGCAGGCGCCCATAGAACAGCGCGTTGCGCTGCACATAGCGACGGCCGAGCTCATCGCTCAACTCGATATCGATAAAGCCGCGGTAACCGCCGCCCTCTTCGTCGCGCAGGTCTGGCACCAGCCAGCTCATGCGTTCGGCGCTGTACAAGCGCAGATCGGCCGAACCGACCTTGACGCTCTGTGCCGTGTCCGGCTCGCCGCTCTTGTAGGCGGTCAGCGTCATGCCGGCGTGGAAACCCTCGCCGACCAACGCCACACGGTCGTTCTGGCCACTCTGGGACGTGCGCACAACAGCCGGGGTCAGGTGAGAAATCGACAGCTCGTCGACAAAGACGAAACCGCCCAGAACGGTATCGGAAAGACCGCTTTCATTATGGACGCTGACCGTCGCCGGGCCGGGGTAATTGGGTACCGTCTTGGCGTAGAGACTAACGATACCGGTCTCGGCATCTACCGCTCGACTCTCGATAACCAGTGGCTCGCCACCTACCATCAGGCGCAATTGATCACTGAAATTGCGACCGCGGACAACGATTTCGGTGCCCCCACGCACGTCCCCGACATTGACGCATGAGTTGCGTTCGCGGCTTTCGCGGGTGCAGATGCTCTCGATATCCGGGTACAACGCATCCGCCGGCGCGGTGCTGAAGTTGAATAGGTAGTCGGCAGCCATCGGCTGACCGGTAACCGCGGTCAAGCCTTGCTTGATCCGTACGTAATAGCGCTGCCGCGCTTGCAGGCTCTGACCTTCCTTGCGCGTCAGCTGGATACGTCGCTTGGTGGTGTCGCTCCCTCGACTGGCGAAGGCCAAGTCGAATAATCCGGTCACGTCACTGCCGATCTGCGCATCACCCTCCAACACCTGAACATAGTCGCCCAGCACAGTGGATTCCGGCAGCACAGCGGAGAGCTCGATAAGGATTGCCGGCAACTGGGTGCTGACATCGCTCTCGCCAACCTGGGGCGTGTGTTGCAACACGGTCAAGGCCGGAAGGTCTATGCGGCCGATACCGCCTTTGCCGGCAGCGACCTGAATGCCTCCACGCGCCAAGGTCACGCCACGAACCCCGAAGTTGTCCGCCTTGGCGTTGCGCTGAATCATGACCGGAACGCTGGCATCCAACCCACTCTCACCGACCCGCGCCAGATCGATGATCTGCACCAAACTCTGCGATGGTTTGTCCGCCTGATCGGATAGCAATTGGGTGACATAGGCCAGGTTGCCGGACAGGTGCACGTCGTACAAACCGTCGGGAGCCAGATCCGGGCGGTGCGGCTCGATTTCCACCACCTGTACCAGGCGCGGCTGGTCAGGCTCGCCGATATCGATGCGCGACAAGCGCGCGCTATCGCCGGCACCCGCCATATCGGTCACAAAGAGTTGGTCGCCTACCAAGTGCAGGCGGTTGGCGATGCCCAGGGTATCGACGCGCGCAACTATCGGCATGGCCGGCGTGCTCAGGTCGGCAACCACCACTCCCTCTTCCGACGCGGCGATATAGGCATAGTGGCCACGCACCTTGACGTCGCGGGTGAAGCCGTTCGGTTTGATGTAGCCAACATGGTAGGGCGCGGTCATGTTGGTGATATCGATCACCTGTACGCCACCGTTGCCATTCGCCACCAGAGCCAGATTGCCGCTGCGAGTCAGGCCGTAGACATCGGGGTAGGGCATATCGACCCTGCCCATCATCAGATAAGGCAGGCCGAATTGGCCATCGCCATTCTTTTGGCCGAACAACAGCAGTTCACCGGCGTCATTGCCCAGATAAAGCGCGCCAGTTCCTTCACTCGAGCGATCGCCACCGAGCCAATCCTTGCGGATTTCCCCGGTGAAACTGTCGATAAATTGACAAGCGCCAGCCGCGGCTGAACTTTGACAGTCGCCACCGATAACACCGGATTTACCTGCCAGGACGATATTTTCATCGGATACCAGCTCGCCGATGCTACCGCTGAACATCTCGGCAGCGCCGTTAAGCAGCGGCGAATAGGCGAAGAAGTCACCGCTCTGATTGCTCTGGGTTTCATCCACCGCATCCATGATGAAGATGCCAGTGCGCGCCGGGGCATTGGCTTTGAGCATCTCGTCCTTGCCAAGCAAGCCGAGACCTTGCTCGATGCGCAATGGATCGACGCTGGACCAGGCCGCCAGCATCGCGCCACTGCGATCCAATGCGCGGTACTGGTCGACCGCGGTGTAATGCACTTGCTTCGCGACCTGCTGAGCATTCAGAGTCGGCATGATGAAACGACGCTCGCTGAGCGGCCAGCCAATCTCGTGGTAGGTATCGCGCGTCACAGTGTGGTTCGGTGTGACCACGGTGGTCAGGACATGCAGGCGCTCGTTACGCAAACCCGTGCGGCGTAGAACGTCCCCTTGGCTGAAGTCGGCCCAATAGATGAAATAGTGCTTGTCCGGCTGGCTGACCGGTGTTTTATCGCCAGACGCTCGCGTGTCGTCGCGGAATAGTCTCAGCGGATATTCGTCGGCGACTTTCCACTCACCGCTTTCTGTCTGGTACTGACGCTGCCAGAGCATGCTGACATCCTGGATAGCGCCACCCATGTCTTCAATGGAAACCACTGCGCGCAGACTCTCGCTCATGGTCAGCACGTCTTTATCAATCGGCGAGATCACACTCAAACGCGGAACGATTGTGTCCTCCAGCCGACCGATACGGACGATCTGCGATTCGCCGGCCTGGCCGAGCTGATCGTAGGCGATGGCTTGCACGGTGAAGCCTTGCACGCCAGCAGGCGCTGCAATCAGGGCCCGGTAGACGTGGTCCTGCGCATGACTGCCCGTCTGCTGGCCGTAACTCTGTTGGCTGCTGTAGACCGGAACGCCATTGACGTAGAAGGTGACACGATCGATGCCTTCCGGGCCAAGGTCGTCGAATGCTTCGACGAAGACCTCTACGTCCTCGCCATCTATCACCACGCTATTGTCGTTATCCGGCTTGACGATCCGCGCTTGTGGCGGCTGGTCGGCCTTGATCGTCAGAGCACGGGGCAAATCGACCATGGCGGATTCATAACCGTCCAGATCGCGGGCCTTGGCGCGGAAACGCAGAACCTGATCAACGCGACCGTTCGGCACCTTGAAGTGGAACTGGTAGGGCGCAGCGGAATCTTCGCCGAGCGGCTGATAGGCCAGCGTCGCATCTACCGGGCCGATGGAATAGAAAAGCGAAGCACTGTCTACGCCGACTTCCGGATCGCTGGCCTGCACCTGGATGACCACCCCACGACCTTCGGTAAGCTCACTCACCTCGCCCATGGCAAACCCGCGAGCGTCGAGCAGCTTGATCGCGTTGATTTCGGGAACCTGGTTACGACGCAGGGTAACCACGATGCGCTCGCGGGTTTCGTTGCCGCTGGCATCGCGAGCAGTGATCTGTAACTGCATCGGCAGCGCGTCGGGCAGGTTGTCCGTGCGTCCCAAATATTCGGCGATAGTGTTCAAGGGCAGGCTGCCGATGAAGGGTGCACTGAGCATCAGGCGGTCGACCACACGCTCGTTGTCGGCATATGTGCCGTCGCCGTCGCGATCCACATAAAGGCCGAGGCCGACCGAACCCACCCGCACGTTGTCACTCACTTCCAACTGGTACGGCAGATCGCGCTTTTCGGCCACGCTGGCACCGGTGGCGACTGGCAACTTGACCACCATCTCAGGCGCCTTGTCGTCCTTGAATACCCGCACCCGCACAGGTCGTACCGTGGCTACGCTACGCGCTTGACCGTTGGCACGACGCTCCAGAGTGCTCGCAGTCAAATGCAGATCCGTACCAGCCTGTCCGTAGGGAATCTCGACGAGGAACTCATATGGGAAAACCATATCTGTGAAACTGCGATCACCGCCCTTCAAGCCAGCGACATTGAGCACGACGCGATCGATACCGACGTCATCGACAGCGTTGATCTGCACCAGCATCAACTGGCCTTCGTCTATCTCGCTGTTGTCCTTGGGTATGCCAATGGCAACGCTGGGGGCCTGATCCTGCACGATCTCAACATCGAATTGCTCTTCGGCACGGTGAGCATCCAAGTCGCCATGGGCTACGCCGTAAGTGTCCACGGCTTCGACACTGACATGCACACGGTTCGCTTGCGGGTTTGCGGGATCGAATTCCGGCACCGGTATGGAGAAGTTATAAGGTGCCGAGCGCAAACGCATTTCATAGGGCGCCTGACCATTGCCATAGGTGGCCCGTAGGTGCAGGTATTCGATGCCGACGTCGTCGAATGCTTTGACGTTCACATACAGCGGATTGCCTTCCACCACTTTGGCGCCCGGAACCGGCTCGATCACATCCAGTACCGGACGCTCGTCGACTCGCACCGGATAGCTCACTTCACGCGCCTGGCTATTGGCCGCGTCGAACGCTTCGACCCGCACCCAGACATCGACCCTGCTTACCTCATCATGGGTTAGCCCGAAGACTGCAAGAATCTGGTGCAGCCGATCGACATGCATTACCTGGGTATATTCCGGCGTGTCGATATTGAGCGTAGTGACAGGCTCGTAGTCGTCCGAGGGGATACCTTGAATGTCGCGCAGCAGGGAGAAGTCCTGCTTCACGTACTGACCGTCGCGCTTGAGCACGCCATAGCCGCGCGACAGCATGATGCGATTGACCTTGACGTTATCGTAGCCCTGCACAGTCAGGCTGAAGTCGCTGTCCTCAATGGCCCCAAAACCAATTGCCGGACGTTTGATAATGGCTTCCGGCTTGATAGTGTCGGCGGCGACATTGATCTCTCGATCGAACAGCCCAACCGCGCCATCCGAATCCGTTATCTGCGCCGTCAATTTGAGTTTTTCGTTGTGACGGATCAGACCCGCGGGGACTTCCAGCACAAAAGTGCTTTGCAAAGCATAGGGACTGCTCTTGCGGCCAAAATCGTCTGCCATCGTGGCGTCGTAATTGGCCTGCATGCTGTCGTGAATGCTGGCAAAAGCCGCATCGACCGCCTGA
>CBIHQF010000034.1:0-14163 GCA_966211665.1 uncultured Pseudomonas sp.
GTTTCACCAACCCCAGCTGAACCAAATGGCCCTGGACTTTCCCCAGGCCGATCTGCTGCTGGGCAAGCCACTCCCCGCTGCCGCCGCTCTGGCCTTTTACCAGCAGTTGCCGGTAGCCAGCCCCTTCATCCCGGCGCGCCAGCTCACCTGGCTGATCGACAGTCCGCAGCGCTTGGCAGAATATGCAGAACTGGCCCGCGCGCTAAAACAACCGCTGCAGATTGCCCTGGAAATCGATATCGGCCTGGCCCGTGGCGGCTTCGCCAGCCCGACGCAACTTGGCCAGGCGCTGCAGTGGCTGAGCGATAACCCGACGCCGCTGCGGATACGCGGTCTTATGGGCTACGACGCGCATATCGCCCATACGCCGTTCTGGGTCGGTCAGGCTCAGGCCTTTGCCGAGAGCAACGCGCGTTACCTGGCTTTTCTCGACAGCGCACGGAGCTTCCCCGCACTGTGGCCGCAACAGCCCCTGCTCAATGGCGGCGGCAGCTGGAGCTACCGCCTGCATGCCGCGGGACGCACTCCGCTCAACGAGCTGGCCGTCGGCTCGGCGCTGCTCAAGCCCAGCGACTTCGACACTCCGCTGCTGGCCGAACACCGGCCAGCCCTATGGCTCGCCAGCCCGGTACTCAAAGCCCAGAACGGCGACTTGCCGTTCATGGGCTCCAGCCAAGCGCTGCTGCAACGCTGGAACCCTAACCGGCAGCGCGCTTTTTATTTGTATGGCGGGCAATGGCCAGCCGTCCCGGTTTCTCCGGCGGGGCTCGACTACGACCCGCTGTACGGCCGCAGCACCAATCAGGAACGCCTGATCGGCTCCAACCACACCGCGCTGCAGGTCGACGACTGGGTATTTCTGCGACCGCAGCGCTCGGAAGGCCTGTTCGCCGAGTTCAGCGAACTGCGCCTGCTGCGCCGCGGCCGTTTTGTCGGCAGCTGGGTACCCCACGGCAAGGGTTCGGCAACCTACTGAATTTGTGCTCCAGGCCGCTTGTCCGGGGGGCTGTGGCCCGCTAGGCTGCGGTAATCAGATCATCCGCACGCCGACAAGGAAGCTTGCATGACTCAAGCTCGATTCAAAATCGTCTTCGATGGCCAACTGGTACCCGATATGGCGCTGGAAACGGCCAAGGGTAATCTTGCCCAGCTGTTCAAGAGCGATGCCGCGCGCATCGATGCCTTGTTCAGCGGCAACCCTATCGCGATCAAGCGCAATCTGGCCGAAGACGAGGCGGACAAGTACCTCGCCGCGCTGCACCGCGCCGGCGCCCAAGCGCGCAAAGAACCGGAGCAGAGCGCGAACCTGAGCCTGGTGGACAGCCCGGATCATCCGTCACCGGCGGTCGGCGAAACCGCTGCCACACCTCCTGCCGGCACTGACATGACCTGCCCCAAATGCGGTCTGCAACAACCCAAGGCCGTTGAGTGTTCGGGCTGCGGCATCGTCATCGAGAAATTCCTCGCCCGCCAGGCGATGCTCAAGGAAAGCGCAACTGCGCCTGCGGCCCCTATCGCCGGCTCCCCCTATGCCACACCGCAAGCCGCGGTTGGCGAGATCTTGCCGGAGTTCGGCGAGTTGAACGTCTTTACCACCGAAGGACGGATCGGCCGCCTGCGCTATCTGGCCTGGTCGCTGGTATTGATGCTGGCCTGCCTTCCGCTCTTCGCAGCGACCGCCATTGGCTTCGCCATTTCCGAGATTCTGGGCGCGGTGCTGGTTGGCCTCGTGGTGATCGCCATGCTGGTGGTCGCCGTGCAGATCGGCGTACAGCGCCTGCATGATATCGGCTGGTCCGGCTGGCTGTTCCTGCTGACGCTTGTGCCCCTCGTCGGCGGCGTCATGAATATCCTGATGTTCGTGGTTCCCGGCAGCGACGCGGCCAACCGCTTCGGCCCGCCACCGCCCGCCAACAGCACCGCGGTGAAGATACTGGCGTTGCTGTGGCTGCTGGTTCCAGTGCTCGGTATAGTCGCGGCCATCGCCCTGCCGGCTTACCAGGACTACGTCACTCGCGCGGGACTCTGATTGGCGCCTGCAACCTTAACCGTCAGACAGGGTCTTAACGGGCCGCTGAAAAATCTAAGCGAGGCAGCTGAGACAGTGGCTAGGCGCCCCCTCAAGAACAGGTGAGAGCGCGACGGGGCGCGCATCCGGCCGGTTTTTAACGCCCCCAGTCTTTTCTCAAGAGGGGGCAACCTAGGTAGTTTTTCAACGGTCTGTTAAACGACCCCGACACGGAGACTGCCATGCCCAGCCATGCCCTGATCACCGGTGCATCCAGCGGTATCGGCCTGGCTCTGGCCGAGGCCCTGGCGCGCCGCGGACGTAACCTGATCCTGGTGGCGCGGCAACGCCCCGCTCTGGAGTGCATCGCCGCCGAGCTGACCCAGCGCTTCGCCGTACAGGTACTGTTTCGCGTGTGCGACCTGAGCCAGCCGATCCAGCTGTCCGGCCTATTGCACGAGCTGGAGCAAGGCGACCTGCATATCGACCTGCTGGTCAATAACGCCGGCGTGGGCACCTACGGCGCCCTGGTCGCGCAAGACTGGAGCGACGAGCAGCACTTGATCGAACTCAATATGCTGGCCCTGACCCGTCTGTGCCATGCCATAGGCACGGTGATGGCGGGCCAAGGCAGCGGCCAGATACTCAACGTCGCCTCGGTCGCTGCCTTTCAGCCCGGCCCCTGGATGAGCAGCTACTACGCCAGCAAGGCGTACGTGCTGCACCTCTCCGAGGGACTGCGCGAAGAACTCAAGGAATACGGGGTCAAGGTCTCCGTGCTTTGCCCGGGGCCGACGCGCAGCGCCTTCTTCCGCAACGCACGAATGGAACTCGGCGCGCTGCAAGACAGCAAATTGATGAGCGCCGAAGAGGTCGCGCTGATCACGGTCAGGGCGTTGGATAAGAATCGCGCACTGATCATCCCCGGCTGGCGCAATCATTTGCTGACGATGGCGCCGCGCTTTCTGCCGCGCTGGCTGGTGCGCCGGATGGCGGGCAGGATAAACAGGCGCGCCAGTCTCGCAAGCTGACCGCGCCCGGATGCCGGGCCAACGTCAACGACCCGTCAATTGGCACTCACCGTACGGCCATGGGCCCAACTCCGCAGGGCCTCCAGCCCTTCGGCCATGACCACCGACAAGGGCGCGGTGCTCTGGATGCTGCGCAACAACACCGCCTGATCGACCGCCTGTTGCTGGGCCTGTGCGGCATAGAGCGCGCTGACCACCACCTGCTCGATCTCCGCGCCAGAGAAACCGGCACAGGCTGCCGCCAGCAGTTCCAGATCGAAATCGTCCGGCGCCAGCTCCCGTCGTTCCAGGTGAATGCGGAAAATATCCACGCGCACGGCCTGATCAGGCAGATCGACGAAGAACAACTCATCGAAACGCCCCTTGCGCACCAGTTCTGGAGGCAGACGCTCGATCACGTTGGCGGTCGCCACCATGAACACCGGCGCCTTGCGCTCGGCCATCCAGGTCAGCAGCGTGCCGAGCACCCGTTGACTGACCCCGCCGTCGTTATCGCCGCTGGCCAGGCCCTTTTCGATTTCATCCATCCACAATACGCAGGGCGCCATCTGCTCGGCTAGTTTCAAGGCGTCGCGCAGGTTACGCTCGGTTTCGCCGAAGAATTTGTTGTACAACGCGCCGAAGTCGAGGCGTAGCAAAGGCAAGCCCCAGAGCCCGGCAACCGCCTTCGCCGCCAGGCTCTTACCGCCGCCCTGCACGCCCACCAGCAATACGCCCTTGGGCAGATCGACTGCCTGGCCGGCGAGAAAGATGTCCTGGCGCTCGGCCAGCCAGCGCTTGAGGTTGTTCAACCCACCGACATCGGCGAAGCGCGCGGTGTCGTACTCGAAACTCAGCACACCCTCGAGGTCGAGCAACTGGAACTTGGCCTTGTTCAGCTCCGGCAAATCCTCCTGGGTGATAGCGCCATCGTCGCAAATCACGTTGCGCGCCAGGATGCGCGCCTCGGCATGGCTCATCCCGCGCAGGTTCTTCACCACCTGCTGTAGCGTGCGATTGTCGGTGCGCACCCGCGCGCCCCGGTTGCGCTCGCTCCAGCGCGTGGCCTCCTCGCGAACGATCGCCAACAGCTCGTCCTCACTCGGCAGGGCAAGGCTGAAGCGCGCGGCGAAGCGCTGGACCTCGGCGGGCAACTTACAGGCATGGGATATCAACACCAGCGTCGGCGCATGCGGGACATCGCGCATCGCCACTTCCTTGAGCAAGCGCACCAGCTTGGGGTTGTCGTCGAGGAAGGGATGCAGGTCGCACATCGCATAAAGATTGGCCTGCGGATCGGCCTTGATCAGCTTGAGCGCCGCCTCCGGTTCCTGGGTCGCCTGGTCACTGCTGCCGCCGGCAAAACCCAGGCGCTGCAAGCCTTCGGTGATCGACCAGAAATGCAGGCCCAAGCCGCGGCGCACCGCCAAACTGGTGAGGGTTTCCAACACCCGCGGTTCATCCCAGGACTCGATCAAAATCAGCTTGATCTTCGAGTCGAGCACCAGCCCCAAATCATGAATATCGTTCTTCACACACGCTCCTTGTTAACTGGTCGGGCCCCATAGGCACCGTTACACTCGAATCTCTTTCAACAGCTCGGGAGACTGTCCATGGATTGTCTTTTTTGCAAGATCGTCGCCGGGGAAATACCCGCGCGCAAGCTTTACGAAGACGATCAGGTCTTCGCCTTTCATGACATCGGCCCGCAAGCCCCTGTGCACTTTCTGGTGATCCCGAAGAAGCACATCGGCACCCTCAACGAGTTGACCGAGGCGGACAAGGCATTGGCCGGACACATTCTCTTCACAGCCCAACGCCTGGCCAAGGAACAAGGTTGCGAGGAAGGCTTTCGCGTGGTGATGAATTGTAACGAGCTGGGCGGCCAAACGGTTTATCACATCCATATGCATGTGCTCGGCCAGCGCCAGATGACCTGGCCGCCGGGCTGAGAGCCTGCGACAAAAGGGCCCAATGCGGGGCGAACCGATGCGTGGCTATTGGAGTAAACTGGGCGCCGTTCTTTCCGCCGGAGGTGCCCGATGGCCAACCAACGTCACTACACGCCTGTCGACCGGCTCTTGCTGCAAGCCGATGCCGCGCTGCGGACTTTGCTGCCGTTCAGCGGTCAACCGGGTCGCCCCTCTCCGGCCGTGGTTCAGCCCGAAGCGGAACTCGATGAACAGCAAACCCAGCACATCGCCGGCTTGATGCGCATCAATCACACCGGCGAGGTCTGTGCCCAGGCGCTTTACCAAGGCCAGGCACTGACCGCCAAGCTGCCGCAGGTGCGCGCCGCCATGGAGCATGCCGCCGACGAGGAAATCGATCACCTGGCCTGGTGCGAACAACGCATCCGCCAACTCGGCAGCCAGACCAGCGTGCTCAACCCGTTGTTTTACGGCTTATCGTTCGGCGTCGGTGCGGTCGCCGGCCTGGTCAGCGACCGGGTCAGCCTGGGTTTCGTCGCCGCCACCGAAGATCAGGTGGTCAAGCACCTCGACGAACACCTGCAACAGATTCCGGACAACGACGAAAAGTCCCGGGCGATTCTGCAGCAGATGCGTAAGGACGAGGAGCAACACGCGACCAGCGCCTTGGAGGCCGGCGGCCTGCGCTTCCCGGCACCGGTAAAGTTCGGCATGACCTTGCTGTCCAAGGTCATGACCAAAAGCGTTTATCGGCTGTAGCGGCAAGCGGCAAGCGGCAAGCGGCAAGCGGCAAGCGGCAAGCGGCAAGCGAATCAGTGTGGCGCTCGGCCGGACACCGCCAAGGCTTTTGCTCTTACTTGCAGCTTATGGCTTGAGGCTTGCCGCTGCTGCTTAGCCCAACTCGACGATTTCGTAGTCGTGGGTTATCTCGACGCCCGCGCGCCCGAGCATGATCGATGCGGAGCAATATTTCTCCGCTGATAATTCCACCGCACGTTTCACCTGAGCCTCTTTCAGGCCGCGACCCTTGACCACGAAATGCAGGTGTATCTTGGTGAACACCTTGGGTTCTTCAGTGGCACGTTCGGCTTCGAGAAAGGCTTCGCAGCTCTCGACCGCCTGTCTGGATTTTTTCAGAATGCTGACCACATCGAAGTTGCTGCAACCGCCCAAACCGATCAACAGCATCTCCATCGGGCGCACGCCGAGGTTGCGGCCGCCGCTTTCCGGCGGGCCATCCATCACCACCGCATGGCCACTGCCCGACTCGCCGAGAAACAGCGCTTCGCCGGCCCATTGAATGCGTGCTTTCATTACCCTGGCTCCGCTGTTAAAAAGGGAACGCAGCTTATCACAGCAGTTTTGCTCGTCCGTATACGGCAATCGCGCAAGAGTTCCTTGGCTAGATGTTAGCCAGGTCGCAAAACCGCACCTAGTATTGGAGTGCTTGTTATACTGGCGCCAGAATGCTGGCAAACTTGATCGGATAACTAAATTAAAATAACCGCCAGCGAGACAGCGGCTTACATTTATATCTTCGGGATTCGGGCATGGTTGCTATTACCCTCACAGCGAAAATAAAAAATCTCGACAAACTCCTCGCACACTGCCATCGCCGTCGCTACACCGCAAAAAGCACCATTATCTATGCAGGTGACCGGTGCGAAACGCTGTTCTTCATCGTCAAGGGCTCGGTCACCATCCTGATCGAGGATGATGACGGCCGCGAGATGATCATCGCCTATCTTAATGCCGGGGACTTTTTCGGCGAGATGGGTCTGTTCGACAAAGACGGCGCGGAAAAGGAACGCAGCGCCTGGGTTCGGGCCAAGACCGAATGCGAAGTGGCGGAGCTGAGCTATGCCAAGTTCCGCGAGCTCACCGAGCAGGACCCGGACATTCTCTACGCCCTGGGCAGCCAGATGGCCGAGCGCCTGCGCAATACCACTCGCAAGGTCGGCGACCTGGCCTTCCTCGACGTTACCGGCCGGGTCGCGCACACCCTGCTCGACCTGTGCAAGCAGCCCGACGCCATGACCCATCCGGACGGCATGCAAATCAAGATCACCCGCCAGGAAATCGGCCGTATCGTCGGCTGCTCGCGGGAAATGGTCGGCCGGGTACTCAAGGCCCTGGAGGAACAGGGCCTGGTCAATGTCAAAGGCAAGACCATGGTGATATTCGGCACACGCTGAATATCCCGCATAAAAAAGCCGACGCATGCGTCGGCTTTTTTATGCGTGTCGCGTCACTCCACATCCGCGCTGGCGACCACCCGCTTGCGCTCGGGGAAGAACAGACGCTCCAGCTCCGAACCGGGGTTTTCTGCGCGCATGAACGCCTCACCGACCAGGAAGCCGTAGACCTCGCTGATCTCCATCAGCTCGACGTCCGCGCGGTTGAGAATGCCGCTCTCGGTTACCACCAGACGATCGCGCGGCACCCGCGGCAGGAGGTCGAGCGTGGTTTCCAGGCTGACCTCGAAGGTGTGCAGATTGCGGTTATTGATCCCCACCAGCGGCGTATCCAGGGTCTTCAGTGCGCGTTCGAGCTCGTCGCCATCGTGCACCTCGACCAACACGTCCAGCTGGAATGCCTTCGCGGTCGCCGCCAGCTCGGCCATTTGCACATCGTCAAGGGCCGAGACGATCAGCAACACACAGTCCGCGCCCAGCGCCCGCGCTTCGACGATCTGATATGGATCGATCATGAAATCCTTACGGATCACCGGCAGCTTGCAGGCGTTGCGGGCCTCCTGCAGGTAACGGTCGGCACCTTGAAAGAAATCCACATCGGTCAGCACCGACAGGCAGGTCGCACCGCCCGCTTGATAACTCTGCGCCAACTCGGCTGGAACGAAATGCTCGCGCAGCACGCCCTTGCTCGGCGAAGCCTTCTTGATTTCGGCAATTACCGCGGGCTGTTTACGTTTGGCCTGCTGCAACATCGCCTCGGCGAACCCCCGCGGAGCATCGCAGGCCGCGGCTTGCTGCTCGAGTTCGGCAAGGCCGACAGCGGCGCGGCGCGCCGCCACTTCTTCGGCCTTGCGCGCGAGAATTTTTTCCAGAACGGTTGGTAGGCTCATCCTTCGCTCTCCTGTTTGAACACCGCGGTAAAGGACACCAACTCGTCCAGTTTTTCCCATGCCAGGCCCGTATGCAGCGCATCGTGGGCCAGGTCCATGCCTTCCTTCAGGCTCACTGCATGATCTGCGGCATAGAGCGCGGCGCCGGCATTGAGCACGATCATTTCCGCGGCCTTCTGCCCGTTTTCGGTTTTGCGCCGGCCCAACGCGTCGCGAATCAGCGCCAGCGACTCCAGGGGCGTATCGACCGTCAAACCGATCAAGCTCTGGCTTTTGATGCCGAAGTCTTCCGGCTGAATGCTGTACTCGCTGACGACCCCGTCCTTGAGCTCGGCCACGAAGGTCGGCGCGGCCAGACTGATCTCATCCAAACCGTCCTGGGCATGCACCACCAGCACATGGGTACTGCCGAGACGCTGCAGCACTTCGGCCAGCGGTCGGCACAGGGCCTTGCTGAATACGCCGATGACTTGATGCTTGACCCCGGCCGGGTTGGTCATCGGCCCGAGCATATTGAACACGGTACGCAGGCCCAGTTCACGGCGCGGACCGATGGCGTGCTTCATAGCGCCATGATGCGCCGGGGCGAACATAAAGCCGACCCCCACGGACTCGACGCAGCGCGCTACCTGCTCGGGCGTCAGATTGAGGTAAACCCCCGCCGCTTCCAGCAGGTCGGCACTGCCGCTTTTACCCGAAACCGCGCGATTGCCGTGCTTGGCCACCTTGCCGCCAGCTGCGGCGACCACGAAGGCCGCAGCGGTGGAGACATTGAAAATATTCATGCCGTCGCCGCCGGTACCGCAGGTGTCGACCAGACGCTCGGCGTCGATCTGCACCGGTGCCGCCAGTTCACGCATGATTTGCGCGGCGCCGACGATTTCGTCGATGGTCTCGCTCTTCATGCGCAGGCCCATCAGGAAGGCGCCGATCTGCGCATCGGTGCACTGCCCGGTCATGATCTCGCGCATCACCGCGCGCATTTCCTCGGTGGACAGGTCGAGTTGGCCGACGACTCGGTTGAGGGCTTCCTTGATATTCATCGGCGCACGCCTCCGTGTTGTTTGAGGAAATTGGCGAACAGCTCATGGCCCTGTTCGGTGAGGATCGACTCGGGATGGAATTGCACACCCTCGATATGCAGGGTCTTGTGCCGCAGGCCCATGATCTCATCGACAGAACCGTCGGCATGCTGGGTCCAGGCGGTGATTTCCAGGCAATCCGGCAGGGTTTCGCGCTTGACCACCAGGGAATGATAGCGGGTTACCGTCAGCGGCATGTTCAGCCCGGCGAATACGCCCTGATGCTCGTGGAACACCGGGCTGGTCTTGCCGTGCATCACCTGGCGTGCGCGCACCACATCGCCGCCGAAGGCTTGGCCGATGCTCTGGTGGCCCAGGCACACACCGAGAATCGGCAGTTTGCCGGCGAAATGCTCGATCACCGCCAGCGACACGCCGGCTTCGGTCGGCGTGCAGGGGCCAGGCGAGACCACGATGCGCTCGGGATTCAGCGCCTCGATTTCGGCGATGCTCAGTTCGTCGTTACGGATCACATGGACATCGGCACCCAGTTCGCCGAGGTACTGCACCACGTTGTAGGTAAAGGAGTCGTAATTGTCGATCATCAGCAGCATGGCAGGACTCCTCAGTGCGTGGTCTGGTCAGGGGCGGCTTGTTCAGGGGAGGTTTGCTCGGCCAGCGCCACGGCGCGGAACATGGCGCGGCGCTTATTGAGGGTTTCCTCCCACTCCAGGGCCGGTACCGAGTCGGCGACTATGCCGGCGCCGGCCTGCACGTGCAGTTCGCCGTCCTTGATCACCGCGGTGCGGATGGCGATGGCGGTATCCATATTGCCGTTCCAGGCCAGATAACCCACGGCACCGCCGTAGACGCCGCGCTTGATCGGCTCCAGTTCGTCGATGATCTCCATGGCACGGATCTTCGGCGCGCCGGACAGCGTGCCGGCCGGCAGGATCGCACGCAGGGCGTCCATCGCGCTCAGGCCTTGTTTGAGCTGCCCGGTGACGTTGGAGACGATATGCATGACGTTGGAATAACGCTCGATCACCATCTTCTCGGTGAGCTTGACGCTGCCGGTGCTGGACACCCGGCCGACGTCGTTGCGCCCCAGGTCGATCAGCATCAGATGCTCGGCGAGCTCCTTGGCGTCGGACAGCAGATCCTCTTCCAAAGCCAGATCGGCCTCCTCGCTCGCGCCGCGCGGGCGGGTGCCGGCAATCGGCCGTACGGTGACCAGGTTGTCCTCGACGCGCACCAGCACTTCCGGCGAGCTGCCGACCACATGGAAGTCGCCGAAGTTGAAGAAGTACATATAAGGCGTCGGGTTGATGCAGCGCAGCGCCCGATACAGATCGATGGGCGCGGCTTTGAACGGGATCGACATGCGTTGGGAAATCACCACCTGCATGCAGTCGCCGGCGAGGATGTACTCCTTGATCGCACTGACCGCCGCTTCGTAGTCGTCACGGCTGAAGCTCGACTTGAATGCAGGCTCGACGCCCGCCGGCGCGCTCAGGTCTACGCCCAATCGCGGGGTGATCGGCTGGCGCAACTTGTGCAGGATCTCCTGCAGACGTGCCTGGCCCTGCTCGAAACCGCCCGCTTCGGCCGGATCGGCAAGCACGATGGCGTGCATCTTGCCGGCCAGGTTGTCGAACACCACCACCACGTCCGAGACCATCAGCAGGATATCCGGGGTGCCGAGCGGATCCGGGTTGACCCCGGCGGCCAGCTTCGGCTCGACGTAACGCACGCTGTCATAGCTGAAATAACCCACCAGTCCGCCGTTGAAACGCGGCAAGCCGGGAAGGGTAGGTACCTTGTAGCGCTCTTTGAATTGCTCGACGAAGGCCAGCGGGTCCGCGCAGTCGTGGCTTTCCACCTCGACGCCGTCGACGCTGATCACCACCCGATGGCCGTACGCACGCAGCACGGTGCGCGCCGCCAAACCGATGATCGAATAACGCCCCCACTTCTCGCCGCCCTGTACGGACTCGAGCAAGTAGGTATTGGCCTCATCGGCCAGTTTCAAATAGATGGACAGTGGCGTGTCGAAATCCACCAGGGTTTCGCAGGCAACAGGAATGCGGTTATAGCCGGCAGCGGCTAAACGCAGGAATTCTTCGCGGGTCATGTGCAGCCTCGTGGCTTGAGGGTATACGGTCGTGTGCAGACGCGCCGGCAATCCGGCCAAGATCAGGTCAGAGGCGCCAGCGCCAACGGGCCAAAGCCTTGAGGATATTCATACCGGTTCTTGCGGACCAGCGCGTGCAGATAACCACCACGGAGCTCTCTTAATCAGGCGGGAGTAAAGTCTCGCCACACTAGCGCAGGCCAACCAGTGAATCAACCCGCCGCGCCCGACAAATCGGGCGGCACGCCGATCAGGATCCGGCGACCGCCAACTGCTCGGCAGCCGGCAACAACTCGCGCAGGTTGTCGAGCACCCGCGCCGGTCGCTCCTCGATAATCGGTCGGCCATGGTTGTAGCCATAACTCACCGCGATGCAAAGCACGCCGGCGGCCTGGGCGGCCAGCACATCGTTACGCGAATCGCCGATGAACAACGCCTCGCCCGCCTCCACGCGTGCCAGTTGCAGAACATGCAGGAGCGCCGCGGGGTCGGGCTTTTGCTGGGGCAGGGTATCGCCGCCGATGATCCAGCGAAAATAGCCGCCCAGGCCTTTCTCATCCAACAGCGGCGCCACGAAACGCTCCGGTTTGTTGGTGACGACTGCCAGTTCGACGCCCTGCCCGCGCAGCCAGTCCAGGGTTTCCCGCACACCCGGATATACCGTTGTCAGGGCATGGTTTTCGGCATAGGCCTGCATAAACAGTTCGAGCGCCTGCTCGGCGGCGGCATCGTCGATCCGCTCGTGCTGCAAACCGCCGGCCAGGGCGCGGCGCACCAACACCCGCGCGCCATTGCCGACCCAGTCGCGCACCCGTTCGACGCCCGCGGCCGGCTGGCCGAGCAGTACCAGGGTTTTATCGACGGCTGCGGCCAAGTCCGGCACCGAATCGACTAGGGTGCCGTCCAGGTCGAACATCACCAGGCGCGGCAAGCGCCCCTGGTACAGCGCGGCGAGGCTGATCACCCACGCACCGCGGCCAGTTCGGCGCGCATGGCGTCGATCACGGTTTTGTAGTCGGGCTGATTGAAGATCGCCGAGCCGGCAACGAAGGTATCGGCACCGGCAGCAGCGATCTCGCGAATGTTCTGCACATTGACCCCGCCATCGATTTCCAAGCGGATTTCGCGGCCGCTGGCATCGATCAACGCGCGGGCTTCCTTGAGCTTTTCCAGAGTATGGGGAATGAATTTCTGCCCGCCGAACCCCGGGTTGACGCTCATCAGCAGGATCATGTCGACCTTGTCCAGCACATGCTTGAGCACGTCCAGCGGGGTCGCCGGGTTGAACACTAGGCCGGCCTTGCAGCCGCCGTCGCGGATCAGTTGAAGCGAGCGGTCGATATGCTCGCTGGCCTCGGGGTGAAAGGTGATGTAGCTGGCACCGGCCTCGATGAAGTCGCCGATGATCCGGTCCACCGGCTTGACCATCAGGTGCGCGTCGATCGGCGCGCTGATGCCGTATTTACGTAGCGCCGCGCAGACCATCGGGCCGATGGTCAGATTCGGCACGTAGTGGTTATCCATCACGTCGAAGTGGACGATGTCGGCGCCGGCGGCGAGCACCTTATCCACTTCCTCGCCCAGACGGGCGAAGTCGGCGGAGAGGATCGACGGGGCGATGGCGAAGGGTTGCATGGTGTACCTCGGAGGCATATTCACGATGGCACGCATTGTACCCGAGGGCGGGTAGAGCTGTGGGAGCGGTCTCGACTACAGGGGTGGCCGACACCGGGACATTGCGGGCGAAACCGCCCCCACAGGTTTAGAGCGCCCATGCGCGGCGCAGGAGTACAGCGTTTGCGGCGACGGCTCAGGGACGTGCGCGCCACGCCTCGAAGCGCTGGTCGAGACGCGCGCCGTGCTCGCTCCAGAAGTCCACGTCCATGGCCAGCGCGGAGCGCAGATTGGCCGGCGCCGTTGGCAGGCGCGCCACGCGCTCGGGCGTCAGAGCCGCCAGCGCCTGGGGGTTGACCGGGCCATACGGGATCGACTCGGCGAAGGCGCGCTGCGGCCCCGGCTGGCTGACGAACTGGATGAAGCGGCGCGCTTCGGAGCTATTGAAACTGCCCTTGGGGATCGCCCAGTAATCGAAATCATAGATACTGCCGGCCCACACCAGGTCCAGGCCGTCGCCCTGATCCTGACTCGCGCCGATGCGACCGCTGTAGGCGGCGCTCATCACCAGGCCACCGTCGCGCAGGCCGCGCACCGGTTCTTCGCCGGCTTGCCACCAGCGGATATGCGGCTTGATCTGCTCCAGCTTGCGGAACGCCCGCTCCACGCCGGCCTCGGTGGCCAGCGTGGCGTAAACCCGCTCCGCCGGCACGCCATCGGCCAGCAGGGCGAACTCCAGGTTGTACTTGGCCCCCAAGCGCAGCCCCCTGGTCCCCGGAAAACGTTCCAGGTCCCAGAAGTCCGCCCAGTTACGAGGGGCTTCGCGCAGATGGGCCGGGTTATAGGCCAACACCATGGACCAGACGAAGCTGCCCACACCGCAGGGGCGCAGGGCGCCGGGAGTCAGCGCCTCGAGCGCCAAGGATTCGTCGAGGGGCTGGAACACGCCCGTCTCGCAACCGCGCGCCAGCTCCGGCGCCTCTACCTCGACCACATCCCAGGTGACATGCTGCATGGCCTGCATGCGCCGCAGCTTGGCGAAGTCGCCATTGTAGGAACCGTTGATCACCGCCACGCCACTGGCCTGGCGGTAGGGGGTGTAGAAGGCTTGGCGCTGGGCGTCGCGGACCGAGCCCCCAAACGAGATCACGGTGAGCTGGGCGGCGACGCCCGGTAAGGCGATGAACAGGCACAACAGGGCAAGACTCCAGCGCGACATGACCACCTCCGCAATGCGACGACGGCAACCCCGGGCTGTCGTCAGTTTTCCAGGCTTACGCCAGTTCGTCGAAGCACTCGGCGAGGATCGCCAGGCCCTTGTCCAGCAGGGCGTCTTCGGCGGTCAGCGGCACCAGCACG
>CBIHQF010000035.1:0-14006 GCA_966211665.1 uncultured Pseudomonas sp.
CAACAAACCACTGGCGGCGCCGAGCAGACCGAACTCGGCCCGACGCGCCTGCTGCAACACCTTACGTTCGGCGCCCAAGGCGCGTAGCAAGGCACCTTGGCGAATCCGCTCGTCCAGGGTTGCCTGCAAGCCGGCGAACAGCACAGCAAGGCCGGCGGCGAGGACGAACAATAGGACGAACTCGACGGCCAAGGTGACTTGCGCCAGGATGCTGCGCAGCTGCGCGAGCAGAGCCTCGACCTGCAGCAGGGTGACGCTGGGGAAGGCCCGGGCCAGCTCGACCAACTGGCGCTCCTGCTGCGCCGGTAAATAGAAGCTGGTCAGGTAGGTGACCGGCAGATCGGCCAGGGTGCCGGGCTCGAAGATCATGTAGAAGTTGGGCTGGAAATTGTTCCAGTCCACTTCGCGCAGGCTGGTGACAGTCGCGTCGCGGTTGAGGCCGCCGACGTTGAAGGTCAGACGGTCGCCGAGTTCTAGCTGAAGGTTTTCCGCCAACTCCGACTCGACCGAGACGCCGGGTAGCTCGCCCGTTTTGTTGTCATCCCACCATTGACCGGCCAGCAGACTGTTATCCGCCGGCAACTCGGCCGACCAGGTCAGGCTGAGGTCGCGGCGGGTAGCGCGTTCGCCTTGAGATTCCTTGCTGACGATCTGCCGTACCGGCTCGCCGTTGATCTCGACCAGGCGCCCGCGCACCACCGGGTAAAGCGGTGCCGGGTGCGGCGAAAGCTCGACCAGGCGCGCGGCGAAGGCGTCCTTGTCGTCCGGCAGCACATTCAGTGCGAAATGATTGGGGGCTTGTTCCGGCAGCTGATCCTGCCAGGTGTCCAGCAGTTCGCCACGCAGCAGGGCGATCAGAGCCATGGCCAGAATGATCAGACCGAAAGCCAGGGTTTGCCCCGTCGCGGCCAGCGGATGGCGCAGCAGCTGGCCCAGCCCCAGACGCCATGGCAAAGCCGCCCGCGCCAACAGACGGCGCAGACTTTGCAGGCCGAACAGGAGCAAGCCGCCGAGCAGCACCGCGGCCAGCAAACCGCCGCCGATGAGGGCGAAGGTCAGCACCAGATCCAGGCTCAGACGCCACATGATTAGCCCCAGCGTCAGTATCGCCGCGCCGTATACCAGCCATGAACTGGGCGGCACGGGTAACAGGTCGCGGCGCAGTACGCGCAGCGGCGGCACTCGGCCCAAGGCGGCAAGCGGTGGCAGGGCGAAGCCGGCGAGCGCCACCAAGCCGGTGGCGATGCCGGCCACTGCGGGCCACAGGCCGCCCGCGGGGATCTGCGCCGGGAGCAAGCCTTGCAATAACTGGAACAAGCCTTGCTGCGCCAACCAGCCGAGCAGGGCGCCCAGCAGGCTGGCGCTCACCCCGAGCATCGCCAACTGCATGCCGAACAGGCTCAGCGCCTGCGCGCGCGACAAACCGAGGCAACGCAGCAACGCGCTGGCATCGAAGCGCCGGCTGGCGAAACGCGCCGCCGAAAGCGCCACCGCTACACCGGCGAGCAGCACGGCGGCGAGACTGGCGAGGTTCAAGTAGCGTTCGGCGCGGCCAAGCGCGTTACCGACCTGGCGGTTGCCGTCGCGGGCGTCTTCCAGGCGTTGATTGGCCGCCAACTGGTCGGCGATCGCTACGCGGTAGGCGCTCAAGTTCTCGGCCGAGCCGCGCCACAGTTCCCGATAACGCACGCGGCTGCCCGGCTGCACCACCCCGGTGGCCTCGAGGTCATCCAGGTGCATCAGCACATGGGGGTTGAGGCTGTAAAAGTCTCCGGCTTCGTCCGGCAAATAGGTCAGTACCCGGGTCAGGCGCAGCGGTTTTGCGCCCACTTCGATGGTGTCGCCGATCTGCAACTGCAGCGCGGCGAACAGCCGTGCTTCGGCCCAGGCCTCGCCCGGCGCGGGTCCGTCGCTCACTTGCTCTGCGCCGTAGAGCACCGCGGCGCTTTTCAACTGCCCGCGCAACGGATAGGCGCTGTCGGCGGCTTTGACGCTGGCCAGTTGAATGGCCTCGTCGGTAGCGATCACGCTGGCGAATTCGACCAGTTGCGCATGTTCCAGGCCTAGCTGCTTGCCGCGCTCTATTTGCGCCTGATCGGCTGGCGAGCTGCCGCTCAGTACCAGGTCGGCGCCAAGGAACTCGGTCGCGCGCAACAACATGCCATCGTTCAGGCGCGCGCTGAAGTAGCCGATCGCGGTGCTGGCGGCCACGGCGATGATCATGGCGAAGAACAGTACGCGCACTTCGCCCAGCCGCGCATCGCGCAGCAGTTGGCGGGCGGCGAGGGCACACAGGCGAGGGAAGGGCATATGGCTCATCAGGGTTCCACACGGTCGACCAATTGGCCGCCTTCGAGGCGAATCAGGCGGTGGCAACGGTGGGCCAGGCGTTCGTCATGGCTGACCAGCACCAGGGTCGCGCCGCGCTCCTGGTTCAGTTCGAAGAGCAAATTGCTGATGCGTTCGCCGGTGTGGCTGTCGAGGTTGCCGGTGGGCTCGTCGGCGAACAGCACGTCGGGCTCCGCGGCGAAGGCGCGGGCGATGGCTACTCGCTGTTGCTCGCCGCCGGACAGTTGGCGCGGCGAATGGCTCAGACGTCGACCCAGGCCAACCCGTTCGAGCAGAGCGCGGGCGCGTTCGCGGGCATCGGCATGGCCTTCCAGTTCCAGCGGCAACATAACGTTTTCCAGGGCGTTCAGGCTATCGAGCAGTTGAAAGGACTGGAACACGAAACCCACATGTTCGGCGCGCACGCGCGCTCTTCGGTCTTCATCGAGGCTGCCCAGGTCGTGCCCGGCCAGGGTCACCTGGCCGGCGCTCGGCAGGTCGAGCCCGGCGAGTAAGCCGAGCAGGGTGGACTTGCCGGAACCCGAGCTGCCGACGATCGCCAGGCTGTCGCCTTTGTCGAGGCTAAGGGACAAGTCGTGCAATATGGTCAACTCACCTTCTGCGCTAGGGACCACTTTGCTAAGGTTCCGCGCACTGAGAATGCTTGAGCTCATGGAGAATCCGATGCGTAAAGGGTTATTGGGCGCGGTTTTGTGCCTGGCGATGTGGAGCCAGGCCGCGCTAGCGGGAACCGTATTGGTCCTCGGCGATAGTATCAGCGCCGCTTTTGGCCTGGATACCCGCCAAGGTTGGGTGGCATTGCTGGAACAACGCCTCGCCGAACAGGGTTTTTCGCACCGGGTGGTGAATGCCTCCATCACCGGCGATACCAGTGCGGGCGGGGCCGCGCGGCTACCTGGGCTACTTGCCGAGCACCGCCCCGACTGGGTGATTTTGGGGCTTGGCGGCAACGATGGTTTGCGTGGTCTGCCGCCCGCTCAATTGCAACAGAATCTTGCGGCGATGATCGATAAGGCGCAGGCCAGTGGCGCGCAGCTGGTCTTGCTCGGTATGTTGCTGCCGCCGAACTATGGCGTGCGCTACACCACCGCCTTCGCCCGGGTGTACACCACGTTGGCCGAAGAAAAGAATGTGGCACTCGTGCCGTTTTTTCTCGACGGCGTCGGCGGTGTGCCGGGAATGATGCAAAACGATGGGATTCACCCCGCCTTGAAGGCCCAACCGGTGCTTCTCGAAAACGTCTGGCCAGTCCTGAAACCGCTGCTCTGATGGGCTTTTCCGACGGCAGCCTTTCGGCTAATGTGGCGCTCCCGTTCTGGAGCCCCTATGCCGCGTCCCGCCTGGTCGTTACATGCCTACCAACTGATCGAGCCGGACGAGCAGCTCGACCTGTTCGCCTGCCGTGAGGTGCGCGTGCATTTGATCGCGCGGCAACTGGAGTTGTCGGGCTTTGCCGATCGCACGCTATGCGGGGGGTTATTGCCAGCCAAGCCGCTATGGCGTGGTCTGAGCAAGCAAATGCTACGCGATAAGCGCCTGTGTCAGGCCTGTCGGGCAACATTGGACGCTCATCGGCGTGGCGAGCGCCCCCATTGGCAGCAGCGCTGAGTGTTGCCGTAGTCGCGGGTGTACAATTGCTGACCTATTCATCAACCATCTTTGTCAAGGATTACCGGATGTCGCCCATCCCACGTTGCCTCGCGCTTTGCGCACTGTTCTGCTTGGGACCCGTCGCCGCGACGGAATGGCCGTTGCCGCCGCCCGGCGATGACATCGTCGGGCAGGTGCAGGTCGTCACCGCTAAATACGAGGACACCTTCGCCGATCTGGGCGCAGCCAACGATCTGGGGTATCTGGAGAGGGTGGTGGCCAATCCCGGGGTCGATCCCTGGTTGCCGGGCGAAGGAACCGAGGTGGTGCTGCCTACGCGTTTCATCCTGCCGCCAGGCCCGCGCGAAGGCATTGTGATCAACCTGGCGGAGTACCGCCTGTATTACTTCCCGAAAGGCCGTAACGTGGTGCATACCTATCCCTTGGGTATCGGCCGCGAAGGCTGGAGCTCACCGGTCACCAACGCGCGCATCACGGCGAAGACACCGAATCCGGGATGGACGCCCCCCCAGTCGATCCGCGAAGAACACGCTGCCGACGGCGATCCTTTGCCGAGCTATGTGCCCCCGGGGCCGAACAATCCGCTCGGACCTTATAAATTCACCCTGTCGGTGCCGGGTTACCTGATTCACGGCTCGAACAAGAAGTTCGGTATTGGCATGCGCGTCAGTCATGGCTGCTTCCGCATGCTCAATCCCAACGTTCTGGAGCTTGCGAGCATGGCACCGGTGGGGACTCCGGTACGCATCGTCAACGAGCCGTACAAGTTCGGTCGCAGCAACGGGAAAGTCTACCTCGAGGCCCATGCGCCGCTGACCGAAAGCGGAGAGCTGTCGATCGTCGATAAGCACACCGAAGTCATCAATACGCTGCTCAAGCGCGAAGAGCTGGTGAACCTGCGCTTGGATTGGGATGTGGTGCGCGAAGTGGTCGCGGCTGAAGACGGCCTGCCCGTGCAAATCGCCGAACCGGATATCGCGATCGCCAATGGAGAACAGCCGAGCATCTAATCCGAAAGTATGACCGGAACCCGCCGAGTATTAACGCCGGCGGGTTTTTATTGCCTATGGTTTTCTATGTGCCGGCAATAAGCACGTTTTATTTAGTGAACTTTGCGAGATGCATATGTACGCAAGCCATGGCTTGCGCCGCGTTGCCGTATGCGTTGTAGGTTTTCCCGCGAGTCATGCGAGGCTATAGCGTCGAGTCGCTTCCGCTAAGGAGCGCTACCCGAGGCGTACGCATACTTGTGGCCGCCGCAACTCTAGCAGCACAACCTGAGGGCGGGGAGTTGACTCCGGCAAGCTGCGTAGCTGTCTTCCAAGGGTAATAAAAAAGCCGATCCAGTTACCTGGATCGGCTTTCGTCAGCCTTTTCGGGCTATTACTTGCGGCTGGCTTTTTCCAGCATACGCAGAGCGCGCTCATTGGCTTCGTCAGCGGTTTGCTGAGCCTTCTGAGCAGCGGCCATTGCGTCGTCAGCCTTGCGGTAGGCTTCATCGGCACGGGCTTGAGCGCGAGCGGCTGCATCTTCGGTTGCAGTCAAACGAGCTTCAGTTTCTTTGGACATGCTGCTGCAACCGGTAGCCAGAACTGCGGCCAATGCCAGAGCAGAGAATTTCAGAACGTTGTTCATTGTGTTCCCCTTGGGGTGAAGTTTATCCATAAAGCAGTTTCCAACCGTCGGAAATCAGCCGGCGTACATACTACCTGTTACTTGTAGTAAGTAAACGGAGGAGGGGCAAGCGCCGCAAATTTTTTTGCTACTGTCCAACTCGGTTTCAATAAATAACACTTTTTTGGATGAAAAATATACAGCTTTGCTGTTGGATAGTAGGCCGTCCCCTGGTGCTTGGCTCCCCAGTCTTTAATACCAGGCAGGACTCTGGTCGGCTTCTTTTCGACAGCTGAAACTTACCTACCCGAACGTTTAAACGGAGGCGAACCATGCTAGGGAATCTGGGCTTGTTGCTGGGTTTGGTTTTGCTGATGTTCATGGCTCTACGCGGTGTGAACATCTTTATTGCCGCGTTGACCTGTTCGCTGGTCGTGGCCCTGAGCAATGGTTTAGCTGTGCCGCAGGCATTGCTCGAGTTTTTTCCTTTCGGGCCTCTGGGGGCATTTACCTTCGCCGGTAAGTTTTTCGTGCTATTCCTCTGTGGCGCGATTTTCGGTAAGGCCATGGCAACCAGCCAGGCCGCCAATAGCATTGCTCAGGCGATCATCGCCACCCTCGGCATTCAGCGCACGCTCTGGGTCACCATGCTGGTGTGCGCATTGCTCACCTATGGCGGTGTAGTGGTCTTCGTGGTGATTTTCACGATGTATCCGCTGGGGATCACTCTGATGCGCGAAGCGAATCTGCCCAAGCGCTTGTTCTGTGCGGCGACGGCTCTGGGCGCCGGCACATTCACTATGACTGCGTTGCCGGGAACACCCTCCATTCATAACGTGATCGCTGCCAGTGCGTTGGGTACCGACCTGTTCGCCGGCGCCTGGATCGGCCTGCTGGCCAGCGTATTGATGGTCGGCTTGGGCATGGCTTATGTGCAGCGCGAATGGCGTGTGGCGCGCGAGCGTGGCGAGGGCTTCGAGGCCAATGCCCAGGACCAGCGCATGGAGCAGTTGGCTGGCGCTCCGGGCTCCGGCCCGCATTGGGGGCTGGCGATGCTGCCGATTGCGGTGGTGCTGGGAGTGATTATCCTGCCGCGGTTGCTGTTATTGAGCGGTGTGGTCGTATCGGGGCAGGGCGCACTCGGGCAAGTGGTGGGCTTCAGCCAGCAGCAGCCGATAATCTGGCCGAGCCTCGCCTTGATCCTGGCGACCATGGTGGCCATCGCGCTGTTTCCCGGTTTGCGGCGCAACACCGTTGCTGTGCTGGGGCAGGGCGCCGATGACTCGATCATGCCGTTGCTCAATACCGCAGCGGTGATCGGCTTTGGCGGTGTGGTTACGCAGACGAGCGGATTCAGCCAGTTTTCTCAGTGGATACTCACCGTCGATCTACCACCGCTGCTGTCGGTATTCGCCTCGGTCAGTGTGGTCTCCGGGATTGTCGGCTCTTCTTCCGGTGGGTTGCAGATATTCATGCAGACCCTGGCGGCCAAGTATCTGGAAATGGGTGTGGAGCCGGAAGTTCTTCACCGGATCGCCAATATCGCCTCCGGCGGCTTCGACTCCTTGCCGCATTGCGGCGCGGTGATCGCCATGCTGATGATCATGGGGCTCACTCATCGGCAGGCTTACAAGGATATTTTCGTGATGACGGTGATGGTTCCGGTAATAGCCGTGCTTTGCTGCATTGCGGTCTTGAGCGTGCTCTAAGCCTTTGATTCGCATAGTAGATGCCGGCCTGATAAGCTAGCTGCCGTTCGAGCTGGAGCCCACTGTGCAGATTCAAGGACGTATGCATGTCGAAATTGATTAAATGGGGACTTCTTTCGCTATTGGCGATTGCGCTGTTGATCAAGTTGTCGCTCTGGTTGTCGGTGCGCTCGATCATGACCGATGCGGCCGACCGGATGTCCTCGGTCATGGTTATCCGCTACGGCGGTATCACCTCCTCCTTCGATGGCCGCGTTGGGCTGGAAAAAGTCGAAATTTCCGTCCCGGCGATGCGCGACAGCCTGCGCATCGAGCATGCCGAATTGAAGTTCGACGGTTTGGGCGAGTTGTTACGCTTTAAAGAACGCTTGGCCGAAGGCAAGTTTCCCGAACGAATGGCGGTGAGCCTCAAGGGCTTGGCCCTCGATGTTCATGGCCCCTTTATGCAGCAGTTATACGACACGCCGGCCGAACGCAGTGTCTTCACTGCCATGAGCGAAGTGGTCTGCGGCAAGGTCCGCACCATCGGCACCGTGGAGCTGTTGGATATGGGCTACCGCACCTTCGAAACCGATGGCGAATTTTCCTATCACTTTCAGCCAGGTGCGCAACAGCTTACTTTTAACCTGACCTCCGATACCCGCGAGATGGGCGAGCTGCGGGTGAGCTTGGCAGTGGCCAATATGTCGGAGAAGCCTGGCGATCTGCTGGCCAATCCGCCGCGGGTCCAACGGATAACCGTCGAGATCGGCGACAACCAGTATCAGCGCAAGGTCCAGGACTACTGCTCCGGCAAGCAGGGCATGGACCGTGAGACCTATTTGCAGGCCGCTGTGCAGCAGTTCGATAAGGTCTTTCGCAGCCAGCGCATAGCCCTGGATCAACCCGTGCTGGATGCCTATGCGCGCTACCTGGACGACCCGCAATCGCTGCGCATCGAGCTCAATCCGAGTGAAGGTCTGGTTTGGGACGGCTTGCAATTTTACGAGGCCGATGGTGTTCTGACCTTGTTGCGTCCAGTGGTGCTGGTCAACCAGCAAGTGGTCGAGCCGCTCGGGTTTACCTGGGTCGATCCGAATAAGCGTTCGGCGGCCGATATTGCCGAAGTAGCAAACGAGATGGCATCTGATACGCTTGCCGTAGCGACGCCGCCTGGACAAGAGAAGTTTGTCAGCGTGGCCAGCTTGGCGGATCATGTGGGCAAGCGCTTGCGCTTTATCACCCATGATGGCATGTACTACCAGGGCATGCTGACCCGGGTCGACAATGACAAAGCTTATATCAGTATCCAGGCGGGTAACGGCAGTGCGCAGATGTCCTTGCGCCTGGAAAAGATCGATCAAGTCAAAGTACGGTTTTGAGTGCGAGAGGAACTGCAATGAGCGAGGCGTTATCCATTCACCATGATCTGGCTGGTCATCAATTCGAGACCACCATTGACGGTGATCGTGCCTACCTGGCCTATATGGATCTGGGTAAGCAGACCTTGGATATCTACCGCACTTTCGTGCCCAACTCCTTGCGTGGCCGCGGTATTGCAGCGGCCTTGACCGAGCATGCTTTGCAGTATGCCGACCGTTTGGGCTACACGGTCATTCCTTCGTGCTCCTATGTCGAACGCTATATGGAGCGGCGTCAGCGCCACAGCGGCTTGCCAAGCTAATCGCTGCTGGTCGAACCCCGACCCAATAAAAACGCCAGGCATTTGCCTGGCGTTTTCATGTGCATTGGCTTCAGCCCCGTCGCCGCTTTGGCAATACATCCTTGAGCTTGGCGTGCATGCTGCGCAGGGTTTTTTCGGTGCTGTCCCAATCGATGCAGGCGTCGGTGACGGAAACGCCGTATTTCAGTTCGTCGAGATTTTTCGGGATCGATTGGTTGCCCCAGCCCAAATGGCTTTCGACCATCAAACCGACGATCGACTGATTGCCTTCGAGAATTTGGTTGGCGACGTTCTCCATTACCAGCGGTTGCAGGGCCGGGTCCTTGTTGGAGTTGGCGTGGCTGCAGTCGACCATGATGTTCGGGCGGATGCCGGCTTTTGCCAGTTCCTGCTCGCAAACGGCAACGCTGACCGAATCGTAGTTCGGTTTGCCATTGCCGCCGCGCAGCACCACATGGCCATAGGCGTTGCCCTTGGTGGTGACGATGGAAACGCCGCCTTCCTGGTTGATACCGAGGAAGCGGTGAGGGCTAGAAACCGATTGCAGCGCGTTGATTGCCACGGTCAGGCCGCCATCGGTGCCGTTCTTGAAACCGACGGCTGAGGACAAGCCGGAGGCCATTTCGCGGTGTGTTTGCGATTCGGTGGTGCGTGCGCCGATCGCCGACCAACTGATCAGATCCTGCAGGTATTGCGGGGAAATCGGATCGAGCGCCTCGGTGGCGGTCGGCAGACCCATTTCCGCGAGGTCGCGCAGCAACTGGCGACCGATATGCAGGCCATCCTGGATCTTGAACGAGTCGTCCAGGTAAGGGTCGTTGATCAGGCCTTTCCAGCCCACGGTGGTGCGGGGTTTCTCGAAGTACACGCGCATCACCAGGTAGAGGCTGTCGGAGACTTCCGCGGCGAGCACCTTGAGGCGTTCGGCATATTCGTGGGCCGCTTTGATATCGTGGATCGAGCAGGGGCCGACCACGACGAACAGGCGGTGGTCTTTGCCATCGAGAATGTTGCGGATCACCTCGCGGCCTTCGGCCACGGTGTGCAGTGCGGTTTCGGTCAGCGGGATTTCACGCTTGAGCTGCGCCGGGGTGATCAGGGTTTCGTTGCAGGCAACGTTGAGGTCGTCGATCGGTAAATCAGCCATCGTGCTTTTCATCGGTTCAGTCGTCAGGTCACGGGTGCCGGCCGCCAGCGCTCCCCGTGTGGCGGAGCACAGCATTATGGGCACAACGGGGAAGCCGAACCTTAGCGCGTTAAGGGCTGGCTAGACAATGGGGAGGCTGTGGTAAATCAAGTGGATATGGCGATTGGCGATCTATCCGTCAGCTGAAGCTGGCCTGTGAGAAGTCGGCGGCATGTTGCGCGATCCATTCCCGGGCGGCGGCTTCTATCGGCAGCTGTTCCCCCAGTTCCTGCTCGCGCTGCAAGCGGTAATGTTCGATCTGGCAAACCTGCTCGACCATGCGCGCGCGAAACAGCGTGTCTTCATCGATAAAGGCCACACCCACCAGATAGTGATCGGTTTCTTTGCGGCACCATGCCACTATCCCCGGATAACATGCCCGCTTGCCGAAAAGCGGTATACGCAAGTCGACCTCACTGCCGTCGATAAAGCTGCACTGAGACATGCACGCCACGCCGCCGAGGCTGATATTGTTCAATTGTTGCCGGGGGATGCTTGCTTGTTTGCGCAGCACCAATTCCACGGGCATATCGCTGGGATGACGCAAGAAACGACGCATGACTACCGACTCCCAATGACATCAAAACGACATCATTATTGACAGTATAGCGGTTGAACAGAAATTGACAGTGCTTGCCGCGGCCCAAGCACGCCAGGCGCTCTTGCCGCTGGCTGATGCATAGCTGAGATAATGCATAGCCCGCGCCAATTTTATTGAATGGGGTGGCGCATGTGCTCTGCCGGCAGTACGGGCGGGTCGTCCGTATACATGGCGGCAGTGGTCAAATTTACGGCGTCGTACCTCAGGTTCGCGCCACCTATGCGATTGATGCCATGGCGCGGCAATGGCCGGCCTGGTTAAGGAGCTTTCAGATGCCCGTGTCTCAACGTCCGCGTATCGGCATTATCGGTACCGGTGCCATTGGCGGCTTTTATGGGGTAATGCTGGCACGCGCCGGATTCGATGTGCATTTTTTGCTGCGCAGTGAATATGCCGCGGTCGTCGAGCAGGGGTTGACGCTCAATAGCAGCGTGCATGGCAACCTGCGCCTGTCACACGTCAACGCCTACCGGTCGGCTGCCGATATGCCGCCCTGCGACTGGCTGTTGGTTGGCGCGAAAACCACCAGCAATGCGGATCTCGCACCCGCCATCGTCCAGGCCGCGGCTCCCGGAGCGAAGGTCCTGTTGTTGCAAAACGGTTTGGCGGTCGAAGAGGCGTTGCGGCCTTTGTTGCCCGACTCGCTGCATCTGCTGGGCGGATTGTGTTTTATCTGTGTCCACCGTGCGGCGCCCGGGGTGATCGAGCATCAGGCGTATGGCGGCGTCAATCTGGGTTATCACTCGGGCCCCGCGCAGGATCAGACGACCCGTTCGCGCCTGCTCGCAGAGGGCGCGCAGATGTTCGAAGATGCGGGCCTGGATTCCACGGCTATGACCGACTTGCAGCAGGCGCGCTGGCAGAAACTGGTGTGGAACGTGCCCTATAACGGCTTGTCGGTGCTGCTCGATGCCGACACCAGCGCCTTGATGGCCAATGCCGATAGCCGTGCGTTGATCGAGGCGCTGATGCAGGAGGTGATCGATGGCGCTGCCGCTTGCGGCTATCAGTTGCCGCAAGGCTACGCCGCTAAGCTTTTGGCGGCGACCGAGCGCATGCCCGATTACCTGCCGAGCATGTATCACGATTTCGCCCAGCGGCGTCCCTTGGAATTACAGGCGATCTACGCCGCGCCGCTTGCCGCTGCTGCGCAAGCGGGATGCCAGTTGCCGTGCATGCAAGCCTTGTATCAAGCGCTGTGTTTTCTCGATCAGCGTCATCAATCAGCCTGAGGTCAGCATGAGCAAGGGATTGGGCGACAAGTTGGTGTTGGCGATTTCTTCGCGGGCATTGTTCGATTTGCGTGAGAGCCACCTCGTCTACGAAACCCAGGGCGTTGAGGCCTACCGTCAATACCAGATCGAGCATGAGGACGAGATCCTGATGCCTGGCGATGCTTTTCCCCTGGTCGAGAAGTTACTGGGTCTGAACGCCACGTTGGGGCAGCCGCGCGTGGAAGTGATACTGGTTTCGCGCAATAGCGCCGACACCGGTTTGCGCGCATTCAACTCGATCCAGCACTACGGTTTGGGCATTTCGCGCGCGGCCTTCGTCGGCGGGCGCAGCCCCGACCCTTATCTGGCGGCCTTCGGCTGTCATCTGTTCCTCTCCACCCATGCCGAAGACGTGCGCAGCGCGTTGCGCTCGGGGTTCGGTGCGGCGACCATCCTTTCCGGTGGCGCGCAACGAGCGGCGAGCACCGAGCTGCGGATCGCCTTCGACGGCGATGCAGTGCTGTTTTCCGACGAATCCGAGCGGGTTTATCAGCAAGCCGGTCTGGAGGCCTTTCAGAGCCATGAGCGCGAGTCGGCCCGTCAGTTGCTCGGCGGCGGACCGTTCAAGCCGTTCCTCGCGGCCTTGCATCGCTTGCAGCAGGAATTCCCCGAAGACGCTTGTCCAATTCGTACCGCGCTGGTCACGGCGCGTTCGGCGCCAGCTCATGAGCGGGTGATCCGTACCCTGCGCGAATGGAATATTCGCTTGGACGAATCCTTTTTCCTCGGCGGGTTGGAGAAGGCCGCGATTCTAGAAACCTTTGGTGCAGACGTATTTTTCGACGACCAGACGGGGCACTGCGAAAAAGCCAGCGGGGTGGTGACGACCGGGCATGTGCCGCACGGCATAAGCAATGAACCTCTGCCGTAATTGGCGATCAGCTATATATCCTTTGGTCCTAAATGGCGGTGTTTTTGTTGACTTTTTGCAGGTGCTGCTAAGCTCAGAGTAGACCGCCAGCAGGCTGTCGAGGAGGGCCCATGATTAGCTCGATTCTCTATGCCACCGATTTAGGTCTTTATTCGCCCTATGTGCTTCAGCATGCGTTGTCGTTGGCTCGGGCGTTCAACGCCGGCTTATATGTGGTGCATGCGGTCGAACCCATGGGCTTGTTCGCTGAATCGGTGTTGCAGACCTATCTGGATGAAGAGCGCTTGCAAGAGTTACGCAGTAAAGGCTTGAGCACGGTGATGGCGAGCATCGAACAGCGGGTGCTCGAAGGTTTCAGCGACGAATTGGGCGAGACCTTGCACGAGCGCGATCTGATCCGTGCGGTGAGAGTGGTGCATGGGGACCCGCCGGTAGCGATTCTCGAAGAGGCGCAGAAACTTGGGGTGGATCTGCTAGTCGTAGGTAGTCACAGTCATGGCACCGAATTGGATATTCCATTGGGGCGCACGGCTGGTCGCTTGGTTCAATTGTCCGAAGTGCCTGTGTATTTGGTGCCGATGCTCCAGCACCGCAGTCGCGGCGAGCTTTGAGTCGAACGGCGGGGGATAAGAAAAATCGTCTAGATTTAATTGCTAAACCATGAATATGGTTATATGACCAATCGTCGATTGAACGATTGCCCATCGGTTTGAGGGATTTCTATGAAACTCCAGCAATTGCGCTACATCTGGGAAGTCGCGCATCACGACCTCAATGTTTCCGCCACGGCACAAAGCCTCTACACCTCGCAGCCTGGCATCAGCAAACAGATTCGCCTACTCGAGGATGAACTTGGCGTCGAGGTCTTCGCCCGCAGCGGTAAGCATCTGACCCGCGTAACGCCTGCCGGGGAGCGGATTATCACCACTGCCGGAGAAATCCTGCGCAAGGTCGAAAGCATCAAGCAGATCGCCCAAGAGTTCTCCAACGAGAAGAAGGGCACGCTGTCCATCGCTACCACCCATACCCAGGCGCGCTATGCCTTGCCACCGGTAATCGGCGCCTTTATCAAGCAATATCCCGACGTCGCCCTGCATATGCATCAGGGTACGCCCATGCAAATCGCCG